>JAZGEP010000213.1:0-2885 GCA_036478815.1 Methylococcales bacterium | reverse complement strand
TTATCAATCCATACCCAGGAAGACTCTACTGAGTCGCGACGCATAAACAATGTTGCATCACCTGCCATTACGTCCAACAGCAATCGTTCATAAGCTTCTGGTGATTGCTCTCCAAAGGTTGAACCATAGAGGAAATCCATTTTAACTGGATAGATTCTGAGTTTATTACCGGGTAGTTTGGTTCCAATACGCAAAGACAAGCCTTCATTAGGTTGAATACTCAGCGCCAATACATTTGGCTCCAGTGGCTTTTCTTGATTGGCATTGAACAAAATTGGCGGCACACTTTTGAATTGAATAGCGATTTCGCTAGCACGTTTAGGCATGCGCTTACCGGTGCGGATATAAAATGGAACACCTGCCCAACGCCAGTTATCGACAAACATTTTCAGCGCAACATAAGTTTCTGTGGTGGAATCCTGCGACACACCAACTTCACGACGATAACCTGGCACATCTTCACCGTGTTGAAATCCAGGGCCATACTGAGCTCGAACCACATGCTGATCAAAATCTTTACGAGTGATAGGACTCAAACAGTTCAATACATTCTGCCGATGATCGCGCATCACATCAGCATCCATACTCCAGGGTGGTTCCATTGCGATCAACGTCAACAGCTGTAGTATATGATTCTGAATCATGTCACGTAGCGCGCCAGCACCATCATAATAACCAGCTCGGGTGCCGACACCTTCTGATTCTGAAACCGTGATTTGTACGTGATCGATATATCTGGAGTTCCATAACGGCTCGAAAATAGAATTACCAAAACGCATTGCCAAAATATTCTGAACGGTTTCCTTACCCAGATAATGATCGATTCGGTAAATTTGCTGTTCAGCGAAATTTCTGCTTAAGGTTGCATTCACTTCACGCGCACTTTCCAAATCCGTGCCGATTGGTTTTTCTACAATAATCCGCGAAAATGGACTATCTTCATCGACTGGCATCACCAATCCAGCTTGATTAATATTGTTGACACAGGTTTCAATCAATCCCGGTGGAATTGCCAGATAGAAGATACGATTTCCAGGAATTCCAAATGTTTTATCCATGTCTTCCAGGCGTTGTTTGAGCTGCACATAAATGTCTGGATCATCGAATGATCCTTGTAAATAATGCAGTCTTTTCTCAAAATCAGGCCAGTAATTTTTATCTAGAGGCTGTCTGGAATATTTTTCAATGCCTTTTCGTGCAAACTCACGATAATCGTCATCGTTCATTTCTTCCAACGCTAATCCCAATACTGCAAAATTAGCCGGTAATTCTCCTTCCAATGCCTGGTTGTAGACGGCTGGCAGGAGTTTACGTCTGGTTAAATCTCCTCCGCCACCAAAGATCACCAGCGTACAAGGTTGTGGATTGTTGGCTGTATTGGTTCCAGCCAACAGTGGGTTTTCAGATGTTGTCTCAGGCACTTGGTGTCTCCAGATATTGCAGGTAGTGAAACATGTCTATCATATATTATTAGAGGAGGGAATATTTCAATTGATTTTCTTTAGTTGTACCTAAATCCTGCAAGTGTGCTAATTTCATATAATCGTATTTATTTTCACCATGAAGAGCATGAAGGACATGAAGAAAAGCGATTTCTTTTCTTCATGATCTTCATGGTAATAAATCAAGTCATAAAAGGCACATATAATAGATATTGTGGGTATTAGCACCCAATGAATATTCTTGCAAAGCAGTGGTTTTTCAGCGCTTGCCGCCCAAAGTTATTCTCGGGCTAGTCGTGGGTCAAACTTGGGATTTTCCAGAAAATAACCATTGGTTGTAGGAGCGACTTTAGCCGCGACTATTCGCTCAAAAGCTCAGACCTTTCGCGGCTAAAGCCGCTCCTACAGGTTTGACCCACTACTCTCGGACTTTTTCAATCTGAGTTTCACGCAGCTTCATTAGCGCATAAAGCGATGATAAATACGGCGTTTCAACCCCTGCCGATTGACCAACACGTACAGCATTCCCCAGAATGGCCTCTGTTTCCATGGTTCGACCATGTTCATAATCAATCAGCATACTGGTTTTATAAGGCGGCATTGTGCGAGTGTTGTCGATATTCAAATCAACTATATCCTCACGCAGAGGATGACCAACTGCTTTGGCGATTTCAGTCACTTCAGACATAATGGCGCGAACATACGGTTCTTGAGTCCTCAGAACTGTTTGTGTATCCAGTCCGTTAGACAATACTGATATTGGGTTGAAAGGTGCGTTCCAAACCGTTTTTTGCCAGCGGGCAGTCACAACATTGTCTGTGGTCATACATTGAATGCCGGACTCATCAAACATGGCTGCAAAACCAGCTGTTTGATCAGCAATACCATTTGGGTAGTCACCAACAGCAAGTCGCCCATAAGCTGTGTGTTGAACATGCCCAGGTTTGATTCGGGTTGCGCAAATAAATGCCAGACCACTAATCAGTAGATTGTCGGGAAACGCTTGAGCAATGACTTTCTCAATACCAATACCATTCTGGATCAGTACAATCACTGTCTCGGGATTGATGGCACCACGAATTAACTCAACGCGATCAATCTCGTCAGTCACCTTGGTACATAAAACCACGAAATTGGCTTGCTCGGGATAATCTGTCGCTGTTTTTACTAGATGATGCGGTTTAAAATCCCAGCTACCCAAAGTGCTTTCGACATGGATACCATGCGCTTTTACAACGTCATAATCAGAGCGCACCACCATTGAAACCTGCTGCCCTTCCCTCGCAAGCAAAGATCCATAAAAACTGCCGATAGCGCCAGTACCGACAATCAGTATTTTAACTGTCATGGTTTATTCCAATATCTGTTTAACGAATGGCAAGGTGACTTGACGGTGTTTTGCCAGGGTTTCCTGATCCAGTTTTTCCAGCAATGCCCACAGCG
>JAZGEP010000212.1:0-2718 GCA_036478815.1 Methylococcales bacterium | reverse complement strand
TGATCATCGGTGTTGGCGGTTGCGTTGCCAGCCAGGAAGGTGAAGCCATCCACACCAGAGCACCTTATGGTGATATGGTGTTTGGTCCACAAACCTTGCATCGCCTGCCTCAAATGCTCGACGAAGTCCGTCAGAAGCAGCGCACTGTGGTTGATGTTTCATTCCCTGAAATTGAAAAGTTTGATTGCCTCCCTGCACCACGCGCTGAAGGTCCAAAAGCTTATGTTTCGATTATGGAAGGCTGTAGCAAGTATTGTTCTTTCTGTGTTGTCCCTTATACACGTGGAGAAGAATTCAGTCGCCCATTGGAAGATGTCATCACTGAAGTGGTGATGTTGGCCCAACAAGGCGTGCGCGAGATTAATCTGCTTGGTCAAAATGTTAATTCATATTATGGGGCAACAGAGGATGGCGATTTTGTCGACATGGCAATGTTGCTGCATTATCTTGCCGCCATCGACGGGGTTGACAGGCTGCGTTTCACCACCTCTCATCCCGCAGAATTTTCTGATTCATTGATTGAAGCTTATGCCGAAATTCCGCAATTGGTTGATCATCTGCATTTGCCGGTGCAAAGTGGCAGTAATCGTATATTAGCGTTGATGAAACGTGGTTATACACGTGAAGACTATTTAGAGCGGATAGCCAAATTAAGAGAAGTCCGTCCTAACATCAGTTTGTCGTCTGATTTTATCATCGGTTTCCCGGGTGAAACCGAAGACGATTTTGCGGAAACGCTGGATTTGATCGAGACCATTGGCTTTGATCAATCATATAGTTTTGTTTACAGTGCTCGACCAGGAACACCAGCGGCTGACCTAGAAGATCCAGTACCTCTAGAGACTAAAAAAATGTGGTTGGCCGAGTTGAAACAACGGGTTAATCACAACACTGCAAAAATTTCTGCCAATATGGTGGATACAGTGCAAGCAATTCTTGTTGATGGCAATGCACGTAAAAATCCACAACAATTATCAGGACGCACAGAGAACAATCGGATTGTTAATTTTGACGGGCCTGAGCGCCTCAAAGGTCAATTAGTCGATGTGTTGATCACCGAAGCACTCCCCAATTCACTGCGCGGTAGAGTCCAGATTTCCGAACAGGCCAGTGTTCTGGAAGCCTGTTAATCCCTTTCTTTCGTACTATCATAATTGTCCACTTCAACCACTTTTTCTAATTCAATGGAACTGGTTCTAAAGCCGGAAGATAATCGACGCCTTGCAAATCTGTGTGGTGCGCTGAATCAAAATATCCGACAGATAGAAACACGGCTCGGGGTAGAGATTGCAAATCGTGCTTACAATTTTAGTATCAAAGGTGAATCCAAACCTGTACAGGCAGCCTGTTTGTTACTACAGAAACTCTATGCAGCATCGTTGAAGACTCCAATTACCGGAGATCAAATTCATTTATCCATGCAGGAATCCCAGTTGAATGTCATGTTAGAGCCGGTTCAATCCAAAAAACAAAACAATGAGGTTCAAGTACGCACCAGACGCGGTGTCGTCGTTGGCAAAGGTTATCACCAAAAACAATATTTGCGGCAGATTATGGCCAATGATATTAATTTTGGAATTGGTCCGGCAGGCACTGGAAAAACCTATCTGGCAGTGGCTTGTGCAGTACAAGCGCTGGAATCTGATCAGGTGCGACGTTTGATTTTGGCACGACCTGCAGTAGAAGCCGGTGAAAAATTAGGGTTTTTGCCTGGTGATATCAGCCAAAAGGTTGATCCATATTTACGTCCTTTATACGATGCTCTGTATGAAATGTTAGGTGTAGAGCGGGTGTTTAAATTGATTGAACGTAATGTCATTGAAATTGCGCCGCTGGCATTTATGCGTGGTCGTACTCTTAATGATGCGTTTATTATTTTGGATGAAGCCCAGAACACCACCCCGGAACAGATTAAGATGTTTCTCACCCGTGTCGGATTTGGTTCAACGGCAGTGGTTACTGGCGATCTAACCCAGGTTGATTTGCCACGTGGACAGCTGTCTGGCTTACGTCAAGTCACAAACGTTCTGAGTGACGTGGAAGGCATTAGTTTTACTCACTTTGGTAAAGAAGATGTGGTGCGCCATGTATTGGTGCAACGCATCGTTGCGGCTTATGAGGCTTATGAACAGGACCATCCGTCGTCACAGTTCTGAGTCAGTGAACGTCTTGACATCTGATCTGCATATCGATGTTCAGCGTGTTAGTGCTGTGTCACAACAACCCGACGACAACAGTCTTCAACACTGGGTACAGACTGCGCTTGAATTAGAATCTTTGAGCGGCCAAATTGAACTTTGTGTGCGTATTGTCGATGAAGCTGAAATCAGTACGCTTAATCAACAATACAGGCAACGATCTGCACCAACCAACGTGTTGAGCTTTTCCGCTGAAAACATCCCACAAATTCCTGTCCACATGCTGGGGGATTTGGTCATCTGTGCAACTGTGGTCAATCAGGAATCTCAACAACAGAACAAAACTATCGATGCACACTGGGCGCACATGGTTATCCATGGCGTGCTGCATTTGTGTGGGTATGATCATATCAATGATATCGATGCTCAACAGATGGAAAGCCGTGAATTGGCGATACTCAATAAACTTGGATTTTCTAACCCATACGAGGTGAAATAAAACAGCAATGGCTGATGGTAGTTCGGAAAAGGAAACGTCACACCACGGGTGGCTTGATCGATTCAGTAAATTTTTATTGGT
>JAZGEP010000211.1:0-9782 GCA_036478815.1 Methylococcales bacterium | reverse complement strand
CTGTCGATGGCTGCTCGACTACCCGCTATTGTGCCATTAAGTCCTTCTTCTGCAAGCAGTATCGTACCTTTAATACCATGCTCAACACAGTGTTGATGGAGTGGGGTGCGCATTTCTGTAAAATCGGGTAACTGAACAAATTTATACATTGCCGCGACAACTATGTTCAGTTGGTTGTGTTGTTCAAACATATTAAATTGACTGGTTATTTTGGATGACTGAAAAAATTAATGGAATTAGGTTTGGTGATTATATCAAAGTACGTCCGCACTGAGCACCACTGGTTGTAGAGCATACTCTAGCAAGCAAAATGATATGCCCTGAATGCAAATTAGTGTCATAATATTTTGCTTGGTAATTGTACAGTTTGGTTGTTGCATCAGAACAAGTTACACCACAATATTTCGTAATTCGTAATTCGTAATTCTTAAAGTAGCATTGCCTGCAATGAAAATCGGTCCATACAATCTCAGCTCACCAGTGATTCTGGCACCAATGGCAGGCATTACAGATCAGCCATTTCGAAAACTATGTCGTCAGTTTGGTGCCGGACTTGCATTTTCTGAGATGGTGTCTGCAAAACCTGAGCTGCGCAAATCCAGGAAAAGTCAGTTACGTATCAATTATAATGGCGAAGATGGCTTGCGAGCTGTACAAATTGTTGGCACCGAACCAAGTCAACTGGCGGATGCGGCACGTTACAATGTTGATCTGGGTGCACAGATTATTGATATTAATATGGGTTGTCCGGCAAAAAAAGTCTGTAGCAAGGCGGCTGGTTCAGCGTTGTTAAAAGATGAGACTTTGGTTGCTCGTATTCTCACGCAAGTAACCAGTGCTGTTCATGCTCCGGTGACGCTTAAAATTCGTACTGGCTGGGATAAAGATAGTCGCAATGCTGCCAATATTGCACGAATTGCAGAAGATTGCGGTATTCAAGCGCTAACTATTCATGGTCGAACTCGCGCTTGTGCATTCACCGGTGAAGCGGAATATGAGACTATTCGGCAGGTTAAACAACGGGTTTCAATTCCTGTTATTGCGAATGGTGATATCAATAGTGCAGAAAAAGCTAAAATGGTGCTTCAAATCACCGGAGCAAATGCTATCATGATTGGGCGTTCGGCGTGTGGAAGACCATGGATATTTGATGAAATCCGTCAATATATGCTTTATAATCAACCAACTACAAAACCTTCCAAATGCAGAGTCTGGGAAGTAATGCTAACTCACATAGGTGAATTGCACGCCTTTTACGGTTCGGTTATGGGTGTGCGAATTGCGCGCAAACATATTCGCTGGTATTTAAGTCATGCAGAATTTCAGCAGGGACAAGTTGATAAGCACATTTTTCGTGTGGATTGCCCTGAGCAGCAGATTTCAATGCTGGAGGATTTGAAGAGCCAGTTTGATACGCATGAACGTGACAATTGATAACAATAACTGCGGAACACGGATGCACCGCCAAAAACTATACGCTGTGAGTGATTGTAGCGGCGCGTAGAAGCACCTTATTGGTTTAGTGGTCGTTGAGTAATCCAGGATGAATCTCTCTGTGTTTCTAATAACAACAATTAAGCAACCAAATGATCTCCAGGTTTAATCAGGTACTAGTCAATGCATATCAATGAAACTCCATTGTTCAGACAGGTGAATGATGCAGTTGAGTGTTATTTTTCAAATCTTAATGGTGAAACTGTAAGCGGACTCTATGACATGGTGATCAATGAAGTTGAAAAAGGATTGCTGCAAGCTGTGCTTGAAAAGTCAGATTCAAATCAAAGTGAAGCAGCCAGAATACTAGGGATCAGTCGCACCACACTGCGCAAGAAAATGAATCTGTATGACATAGAATAAAGCACTCGGACAATCTTCTGAATGTTATCAAATCCGTTATCTTCATCAATCAGCTAAAATCAACCAAACCACACTATGGCTAAAATCAAAACTGCGCTTGTCAGTGTTTCTGACAAAACCGGGATTGTGGAATTTTGTCGCAGTCTGAGCAATCTTCATATCAATATTTTATCAACCGGTGGCACTGCAAGATTGCTTGCAGAACAAGGTGTTCCTGTAACAGAAGTGTCCGATTACACTGGCTTTCCTGAAATTATGGATGGCCGTGTTAAAACCCTGCACCCAAAAGTACATGGCGGCATTCTTGGACGTCAGTCGATTGATGATGCTGTCATGGCTGAACATGGCATTGATGCAATAGACCTGGTGGTTGTTAATCTTTATCCTTTTGATACAACTGTAGCCAAAGCAGATTGCACACTAGAACAAGCGATTGAGAATATCGATATCGGCGGCCCAACCATGTTGCGCGCTGCTTGCAAGAATTATAGTCGAGTAACCGCGGTGACTGATCCTGCGGATTATCAAGATGTAGCCCAGGAATTCGGTGATCTTGGCTCGGTGACTGAAGATACCCGTTTTCGTTTAGCGGTGAAGGGTTTTGAGCACACGGCTCGGTACGATGCCAGCATTTCCGATTATTTGCAACGTCAGCAAGTTGAAAGTTTTCCTGCACAATTGACCTTGGGTGTGGATCGCAAAATGATTATGCGTTACGGAGAAAACCCACATCAGAAAGCTGCATTTTATGCTGAAACCAATGCACCGGCTGGCACGATTGCCACTGCCAATCAATTGCAGGGTAAAGAGCTGTCATTTAATAATATTGCCGATGCTGACACTGCACTGGAATGTGTCAAGTCTTTTCCAGCAGATACGCCAGCGTGTGTGATTGTCAAACATGCTAATCCCTGCGGTGTTGCCCAGGCTGACGATTTATTGACTGCTTATCATTTAGCGCATGCAACCGATCCAACCTCTGCTTTTGGTGGGATTATCGCATTCAACCAGACTTTGGATGAGGTGACAGCGCAAACCGCGATTGATGGTCGTTTTATTGAGGTAATACTTGCCCCGTCAATTACAGATGCAGCACGCACCAAACTGGCTACCAAACCTAATGTAAGAGTATTGGAAACAGGCGAATGGGGTGCTGCCAGTGGTTATGTCTGGGACTATAAAAAAGTACGCGGCGGTTTGCTGGTACAGGATCTGGATCAAGCTGTTGTTAGCCAGAATGATTGTCGAGTGGTCAGTGAATTGCAACCTGATGAAGCGCAATGGGCTGATTTACTGTTTGCATGGAAGGTCGTCAAATTTATTAAGTCAAATGCGATTGTGTATTGTAGAAACCGCCAGACCATTGGGGTTGGCGCTGGGCAAATGAGTCGTGTTTATTCATCAAAAGTAGCCGTTCTAAAAGCTGCTGACGAGGGATTGGATATTGCTGGGTCAGTGATGGCATCGGATGCTTTTTTTCCGTTCAGGGATACCATTGATCAGGCGGCTGAAACAGGCGTTAGCGCAATCATCCAGCCTGGCGGTTCGATCCGTGATGAAGAAGTTATTGCCGCCGCCAATGAACACAAGATTGCCATGGTATTCACCGACATCCGTCACTTTAGACACTAAATCTGTAACATGAAAATTCTGGTTATCGGCAATGGCGGTCGTGAACACGCGCTGGCCTGGAAGCTTGCCCAATCTCCTCGTGCTGATCAAGTCTATGTAGCTCCAGGCAACGCTGGTACAGCGCTGGAAAGCAACCTGCAAAATATCGATTTACAAGCCACCGATATCAACGGCCTGCTCGCCTTTGCACAACAAAACACTATCGACTTAACTGTTGTTGGCCCGGAAGTCCCTTTGGTTGCGGGAATTGTTGATCGCTTTCAGGCGCAGGGGTTACGTTGTTTTGGCCCTAGCCAAGCCTGTGCGCAACTCGAAGGTTCCAAGGCATTCAGCAAAGACTTTTTTGCACGATACGCAATCCCCACAGCGCAGTACGCAGTGTTCACTGAGCTAGACGCTGCAACAACATATATACAGCAACAGACAATACCTATTGTGGTAAAAGCCGATGGGTTGGCTGCTGGCAAAGGCGTGGTGATTGCACAATCCCAGCAACAAGCGATTTCGGCGGCGGCAGACATGCTATCTGGTAAGGCGTTTGGCGTTGCCGGTCAGCAAATCGTCATCGAAGAATTTCTGCAAGGTGAGGAAGCCAGTTTTTTTGTAATTGCAGATGGAACAACAGCCATTCCACTCGCCACTTCTCAGGATCATAAAACCCGCGATGAAGGTGATGTTGGTCCAAATACTGGCGGCATGGGGGCCTACTCACCAGCGCCAGTCATTACCTCAGAAATTCAACAACGGGTCATGCGCGAAGTGATTGATCCAACTCTAGAAGGAATGCATCAACAAGGCACACCGTATACAGGATTTTTATATGCAGGGTTAATGATCGCTGCCGATGGAACACTGAAGTTGCTGGAGTACAACTGCCGCATGGGTGACCCAGAAACCCAGCCTGTAATGATGCGCTTACAGAGTGATTTAGTCGATGTGCTGGATGCAGCGATTGATGGAAACTTACATCATCAATCTGAATTACAATGGGATGAACGTACCGCACTTGGCGTAGTCATGGTCGCTGGTGGCTATCCTGGAAACTATACACAAGGTAAAACTATTTCAGGTTTACAGAAGCAATCCTCGGTATCTGTATCGGTAGACACAAAAGTATTTCATGCAGGAACCCGCCTGGATGGCGATCAAGTTGTCACTGCTGGAGGGCGTGTGTTATGTGTTACTGCGTTAGCTGACACGATTGCACAAGCTTGTGATAAAGCTTACGCACAAGTAAAAAATATAGACTGGGAAGATGCTTATTATCGGCGTGACATTGGTCATCGCGCCATTGATCGTTCAACTCAAGATCAGTAATCCACTATAGAAGCTGTCTGGTTAAAATCAATCATCGTGAGATAAAATTAACACGACGTAAGGGAGCTGGAAATAAATAATCGTCCAATATTGGGCAGGGTTTTTGTTCGTATTCAAGGCGTAGTAACAGGCGCATAGCAGGCTATGTATCTGTTACTACAACGCAGAAGACGGACAAAAAGACCAGCAATATTGGACGATTATTTGTTTCCATCTCCCTAAGAAAGCGATCTGCTATTTTATTTCAGCATCAACGAATAATACTGTCCACAAAAGTTAAAATGCATTGATTCTAAGTTGCAAAGTCATTTTGTGCGGATTTGAAGACTATGATACTACCAATTTTCCTGGATATTTCTCTCGCTGGTACTTTACTGCTGCTTGGTTACTGCTTACGATCATGGATCAAATTACTCAAACAATTTTTGCTTCCTGCGAGTATCGTCGGTGGAATTGTAGCATTGGTTGCAGGCCCAAACGGATTAGGTCTTGTTCCTTTTAGTGCTGGTTTTTCAGCTTACCCAGGACTTCTGATTGCGCTGATTTATTCAGCATTACCCTTTGCTTCAGCTACTATTAGTTGGCGCGATTTGTCACAACAAGCAAGTGATCTGTGGGGTTTATCTGTATTCGCCATTGTTATGCAATGGGCGGTAGGATTGCTGCTGACTGTCTACGTCTTACAATGGATCTGGCCGGATTTACACAGCGGTTTTTCGACGATTCTGGCGGCTGGATTTGTGGGTGGACATGGTACTGCTGCGGCGATTGGTTCAGCTTTCGCAGAATTGGATTGGCAAGATGCTCAATCGTTGGCAATGACATCTGCCACAGTTGGAATTCTCTCATCTATTTGTGGTGGAATTATCTGGGTTAATTTACACCAACGCAACGATATAGAGGGGGAATCAGAACAACAAGAGAAATTGACTACACGACCAACCGACGAGATCTTTTCTGAACCCGATCAGACAGCATCCGTAGATAGCGGCATCATAGACCCATTTGCATTTCAGCTTAGTCTTGTGCTCATTGCATTTCTCGGTGGGTATCACCTTCACCAGTTGTGGAGTACACATGTGCCAGATTTCAAGCTACCTCTATTCTGCTTAACGTTTATTAGTGCACTGTTTGTTAAACGGCTACTCGCTATTTTTGGTTTATTATCGCTGGTTGATCAACGCATCTCCTCTCACATTGCTGGTACGTTGACTGATTTCCTGATCATTTTTGGCATAGCTGCTATTCAATTCTCGATTATTCGTGATTACGCCATGCCGCTGGCAATACTATTCCTGGTCGGTCTTACACTCAGCAGCATCATTTGCAGACTACTTGGGCCGGTTTTCATACGCAACCATTGGTTCGAGCACGCATTGTTTACCTGGGGCTGGATTACTGGCATCATGGCCATGGGGATTGCTTTACTCCGCATCGTCGATGGTAACAACAAAACCCGAGCACTGGATCACTTTGCATTTGCGTATTTGTTCGTTGTTCCAATCGAAGTAGTGATGGTCACACTGGCGCCACAATTGATTGCACGAAACATGGAATGGGCGTTATTGTTGGTTACCTTCGGCATAGGAACAATACTATTAACATATTTCTGCTGGCGTTTTATCCACAAGAGACAACTAATGTGAAATCTAAATCAGTTTGGAGCATTAAGTCATGAACATGCAAACCACTCCATTGTCTCCTGCTGGCACAATCGAAGAGCTGCCAGATTGCTTGCGAGAGATTGTCAACAACTTAATCACAATGAACACGCTACGACCCAAGCGGGTTCGCCAAGTGGTTATCGATGCAAATATTGAGCCTGAGGTATTAATGCCTTGGAGTGATTTTACTCATTCGGCTGCTGATAGTTATGGACGCCGTTTAGTCTACGATGGTGGTTTTTTTGAAATGATGGTGATGTCCTGGTGTCCAGGAGATGTGTCTGCAATCCATGATCATGGATACACTGAGTGGGGTGCGGTACAAATTTTTGGGCCAGCAGAACATGCCACTTTTCTGGTTCAAGATGATGAAATTACCTGCTTGTCACGCACCATACTCAAGACTGGACAAGCAATGGCTGTTGGTCACCAACTGGTTCATCAAATGGGTAATACCACGCAAGATCAACGCTTTATTACTTTCCATCTTTACGGAAATAAGCAAAGAGACCATGATATTACCGGCAATGCGCGCGTATATGATTTAAACAAAGGTAGTATTGAGCGCACTGATGGTGGTGTATTTCATGCGTTACCGCAACATCTCATTAATTCCCAGGAACCGGCCCCAACGCCTGATTATATGTGCTGGTTACGCAACACAGTTGATATTATCAAGCGGGTGCGTATAGCGCATGCTGGTGGATGCAAAGACATTAATCGCGATCTTGATCAACTGGTCAATGATCTATTCGACAGTAATAAAAAAGACATGCTGCTGACTGACCTGAAACCATATGTCGGCTCAGACGGCCATGCAATAAACGCTTATTGGTGGAAATTGTTATGCCATGAACTCACCCAGGCTGCAGCGCTGCAAACTGAATTGCAACAAGACACCACGGCAACCAATAACGATGCATTTCAAACCTATGCTGAACTTTATGATGCAGTGATTGGGCAACCTTGTCTGGACAGTTTTATTGCCACCTATCTGCAATTTATGCGCAGTCACTACAACATTGACTTTAGCCAATCAACTTTACTGTCACTTGGTTGTGGTACTGGTTTAACTGAACACCACATGATTGAACAACTAGACATCAAAAAACAAAATCTGCTTGGTATTGATATATCAGAAGCGATGATTCATGTTGCCAGCCAACGCATCCAAGCCGAGATAGGTGATGTCATGGAGATTGACCCGACAGTGCAGACTTGGGATTTGGCATTTTGTGGGCTCAATATTTTCCAGTATCTACCACATCAGCATTTTGCAGATGCAATCCACAAAGTTGCCAAAGCTGTAAAACCAGGTGGTTATTTCTTTGGAGATTTCATTACTTCTGACCATATACGTTGGTATCCAAATCTAATTTTTTCCGAAGATCAGCAAATCATTTCACTACGCACTCCACAATTGATCGAAAAAGACCAGCAGATGTATCAGCGCAGTCATATTCTTAATATCGACTTCCGCAAACAAATGCGCATCACCGACGAAGGTTATCACCAACGATTCCTGCCACCACTCATCCGGGTACGCAGAATCTTTGAGCAAGCATTCAACGGGGCAGTAGATGTTTATGATGCAGTTAGTCTAAGCCCTGTTTCAGCAGATGCCGATACATGCCCGTCCACACGTTATCTGGTTTGCGCCAGAAACTAGCCCGCATTTCTCACCAGTCTGATGAGCCCTCGCTCGTTATTTGAATCCGCAAGAAATTTTATTCAGTCGAAAATACACACTGTTATTCCATTCCTTCATAAAATTCCTAGTGAATCCAAATAGCTACGCGATCATCTCATCAACTGGTGAAAATGCGGTCTAAGGAGCGAGGATTTAATAACTTCCCGATTTTGACGTAGAATTTTGGTTTCACAGGAGTGCTAATAAAATAGGCGCATAGCAAGCTATGTAACTATTTTATTAGTGCTTCTGTGGAGCCAAAAGACAAGTCAAAATCGGGAAGTTATTAAATCCTCGCTCCTAATGGGTGACAGGGAAACAATATATTAACCTCGGTTGTCTTGGCAACAATGCCAATACACTGGCTGAATAGAGGAATCACTAACACTGTCCAGCTAATGGGTAGTCTCCTATTTCATAGCCGAATCGATTGTTTTTTTATACGCTACTGGTCGTCTAAAATGAACCACAGTCTTCGTTGAAAGGCGCTGTGGAAATTAATCGAGAGGGGTCGTCATTACCAGCGCCCGTTCCACTGCCCAGTGATCCGTCATGACCCAATCCGCTCGAGTCAATCACACTTTGACCACTTTCATTAAAAGTCCAGTAAGCCACTAAGCCTTGATTGTCACCAATGTTCAGGCTTTGGTTGTAGTTTTGCAATATTTGACTGTCACTGCGTGCCTCATCCCAAAACCTGACTTCATCCATCTCACCTTGAAAATGACCGATTGCAGTTCGATTGCCACGTCCCAATGCTTTGACTGGCAAGGTTCCGTTCCAGACTCCTGTCGCATCGAGTGTGCCATCAAGGTACATCGACAGGTTTGATCCTGATCGGGTGATTGCTAAATGAGTCCAGGTATTTGCCTGTATCTCGGTATTCGAGACGACAACATCGGAGCGTCCTGTATACAACCGTGCCTTACCGAAATGAAAATTAATATCCGGCCCGCGACCTTCTTGACCAATCAATGCATCGAGGTAGTTAATCCCCGGCGCTAACTTAATCCATGCTTCGATGGTAAAGTCATCGGCAAAGCTCAGATTTGGAGTATTGATCCAGTCATTGCGACCATCAAGCGTAACACTCATGCCGCAAATTCCGGTTTCTTGCTTGATCGTTATATTGACTGTCGCCAGATTGGATTCTGCACCTTCGTTATCGTAAACTGTATAGGTAAAACTATCACTGGTGGTCGCAGAGCCATCGTGGACATAGGTAATCTCACCTGTTGAAAGATCAACAGAGATTGAACCATTCACCGGGTCGTCGATAATTGCGACACTTCCCAACACTAATGAGCCATCACTGTCACTGTCGTTGGAAAGTACATCAATTGTCACCAAACTGCCTGAATCAATCGGACCTACAATATCATCCTGTGCTATTGGAGCTACATTTGATCCACAGTATTCGCTGAAAGGCGCTGTGGAGACCAATCGAGATGGATCGTCATTACCCACGTTCGTTCCAGCACCCAATGATCCATTCTGACCCAATCCACTCGAGTCAATTACACTTTGACCACTTTCATTAAAAGTCCAATAAGCCACTAAGCCTTGATTGTCACCAACGTTCAGGCTTTGGTTGTAGTTTTGCAATATTTGACTGTCACTGC
>JAZGEP010000210.1:0-9970 GCA_036478815.1 Methylococcales bacterium | reverse complement strand
ATCTAAAGAATAGAAATTATTTCCCTGATGTATTAGTTGAATATGACCACCATCGTCAGTCTCTGAAAACCAACTGCCTTGTAGATCATCAAAGTTTAGGAAAACCCCATAGTTTGCTGGTAATGGGCCGGTGAGTTGTACTTCAAAAGTAAAAGCTTTAGTTTGGTCGGGATCATTGCTTTCACGAACAGGGAGTAGATTTAGCGTTGGTAAAACTACTGACTCTTGCTTTTGAAAATAATACCATTGTGCTGCTGAAACTTGTGTTGCTGTATCAGTTGCCTGAACTTTAATTTTGTATGAACCGACATCTAACTTATTTACATCTATCGTAAAATTTGCACTGTCACTTATTCCATTTAAATTTTTAACCCCACTTAAACCTGTTGAAGAAAACCCAGAAGTTAGAACCGCATAAGCTACTGCTTTAAGTCCTATATCATCATTTACTCCTATGCTTAATGTAAAGTTTGATGCTTGGAGATTGTTATCGCTGCTTCCTGGTGTGTTAATTGTTACTACTGGAGGAGCATCAGTAGTATAGATCTTATAATCCTGAGTACCTGTTGTACACCCTGAATTGTTACAGGCCTTTGCTTTATAATAATATGTTGTTCCAGCTGACAATCCCGTATTGTCATAGGATCTGTTACTACCTGAGTAAATCTTTGTTCCAAGCGAACCACTGCTTGTAGAACGATATAGCTCATATCGCGTAACTGTACCACTTGCTGAATTCCAAGCCAGTCTAAAACCACCTGTTATATCTGAAATAGCTACGCCACTAGTAAAACCAGGGGGTGTTAGGGGAGCATAAATCTTATAATCCTGAGTGCCTGTTGTGCACCCTGAATTATTACAGGCTTTTGCTTTATAGTAATATGTTGTTCCAGCTGACAGCCCCGTATTGTTATAGGACCTGTTACTACCTGAGTAAATCTTTGTTCCAAGTGAACCACTGCTTGTAGAACGATATAGCTCATATCGCGTAACTGTTCCACTTGCTGAATTCCAAGCCAGTCTAAAACCACCTGTTACATCTGAAATGGCTACACCACTACTAAAACCTGGAAGGCGATTTGTAACAGAAAATGACCCGCTCCATGATAAATCACCTATCCATTTTCCATCCTTGGTTCCATCCTCTTGATACAGGTGATATTTTACATTGAATACACCTGTTTTAGATGATTTTGTTGATAAAAACCAGTCTTTCAATGAACCGGAAAGCCTTACTGTGGATCCAGCATTCAGTGATACTTTAATATAGTATCCAGAAGGAACAGGATTAGTTGTAGTGACTTCAAAATGATAACGGGTTTCATTGATATAACCTGTAGAAGGCCAAACCTTAAATGAATCAGCACTGGCCAAGTTAGAAAGTGAAAACAGGAAAAGAAGCACTAAATATTTGACTAGTTTAATTTGAAAGTCTTTGAACATATTTTATTAACCCATATAACACACTGTGACTTGGATAAATCGTAAGATGTAACTCAACATTTCTATATACACATAATGTGATTTAAATATAGGATACGAATCAATAAAAACAAGCCGGATTTTCAAAAAGTTATCTTTATATGTCGCAGATCGCTAGTTAACACTAGTAATCCGTCAATGTGATATTGATGAGTCTAGAGAGTTGAGAAGTGGTTATCTACTAGGTGTCGAATGCAGGACTAGCAAGCTAATACACACAAACAATAGGGTTATCCTCGATTGAAATCACAAGATATGCTATGACTCGAAAAGTTTTTTGAACATTAAGGAGTAAGGATTGAATAATGTCCGGATTTTTACTTACCTTTTTTTACCACAGAAGCACTCATACAATAGTGACATCGCCTGCTATGTGCGTATTGTATGAGCACTCCTGTGAAATCAACATTCTACGTCAAACTTCCGGAAGGCATTCAACTCTCGCTCCTAAGTGATTGATTAATTGGCAGACAAGCACAACCACAAAACACGTTGTGAATACAATCTCTGAGTCATTTAAGCAAAATGTGATTTCAATCGAGGCCGACAACATTGGTTTCTGGTTTTTGAATACAATGCTCATTTGGATTAAACAATTCCAGTTGAAGTGATTTTTTACAGACAGGGGTAAAGAGTGAGATTTTACAATCATACATGCGAATGAATCACATCACCCTACTTAATCCTGAAAACAGGATTAAGACAGCCTGTTAGAGCATTGAACTGGCCTTAATTTGCAAATATTGATTTACCAGAGCAGATGGAAGCTGTTTGGCGGTAGTATTCAGTGTTGCGATATTTTGATGTTGCAGCCGCTTGTGATACTGCTCCCGAACAGCAAGATATTGCTGAACTGCGCTGTATTGCAAGGCTTCATCGATATTTTCTATGGATTGATGGAGTGTTTCATCCAATATTTCTTCTTTGAGATCAGCTAGTATAACAAGATGGCGGCGTTGTAGTTGTTTTGCTGCACGCGTTAGCTGTTGATGATCTTCGCTGCGTGTATTGGTAATCAGCACCACCAAAGCACGTCTTTGCTGAACTTTATCCAATTGTATGGCTGCTGCCAGGTAGTCTGCCGGAAGTGATGTAGGTTCTAGATCGTAGAGAGTGGTTAATAAGTGATTAACCCGTTTTTGGCCTTTGCGAGGTGCGAGCCAACGGTTATCTCCACCCAACGTCATTATGCCGACTGCATCACCTTGACGCACAGCGACATAAGCAAGCAGAAGTACGGCATTGAGCGCCTGATCAAGATGGGCGCGTTGTTGATCCTGGTGACGCATGCGCCGTCCACAGTCGAGCAGAAAAATGACTTGCTGATCTTTTTCATCCTGATATTCTTTGGCAATCAGTTTTCTATATTTTGCGCTGGCTTGCCAGTGAATTTGACGCTGACTGTCTCCTGCACGATATTCACGTAGTTGTAAAAACTCATTGCCTTGGCCGCGTCGCTGTCGTTGTTTGATACCAATTCGACTCAAACGGTTATCGGTAGCCAATAGAGCGTAGCGTGTCATTTCGGCAAAATTTGGATAGACACGCACTGATTGTGCATTGTTAATTATGCGGCTGTTAAGCCAGAGTCCAAATGGGGAACGTAGCTGCAGTTCGGTTCCTGTAAATTTGGCATCACCGCGTCGAGGTGGCTTAACTCGATATTGAATCTCGATGGTTTTATGTGGTTCAATGCGCTGTCGCTGAGGTAGCTTATTGACTTCAAAATGCTGCGGGTAATGATCATGAATGATCAATTTTAACGGGAGTTCTCCCACATGTTGAATCTGAAGGCGTATTGCGCTTGATGCTGACATTGGCAAATTATGCGGCATGATGCGTTTAACCAGCGGTGTTGGAAGTCTGTGGGTTTGCCACAAGTCATACAAACCAAGGCCAGCCAAAAAAATCGCACTGATTTTCCACAGACCATCAAAATCAGCATCAATCAGAGTCAAGCAACTGATGCCTGCCAATACCATGACCAATCGCAACAGTCGAGGTTGTGGGTACCAGCTGATTTTCACTGGCGTGGGCTATCGACTGCGCTCAAGATATCGACCAGTACATCATCTGGCTGACGCCCTTCTATTTCCAGATCAGCACTGAGTTGAATGCGGTGTCTCAAAACCATGGGAGCAACCGATTTAATATCATCTGGCGTAACAAATGCTGAGCCATTCAGCAAAGCCATTGCTCTAGCCGCTCTTAATAGTGCGATTGCTCCGCGTGTTCCAGGGCCAATTTCAACGCCTTGCCAGTCTCGACAACGACGCACTATGCGAACTGCAAAACCAATGATTGCCGAGTCTGTAGTCAAACTTGCTGCTTGTTGTTGAAAATCGATAATCGCTTGTGCGGATAGAATTGTGCTGACACGATCAAGATTAAGAGCGTCACCAACCAATCCATCGGTAACTGCTGATACGATGGCTGTCTCCTCTTCAACTGAAGGATAGTCAATTAGAATTTTGACCAGAAAGCGATCCAGTTGTGCTAATGGCAGTGGATATGTGCCTTCTTGATCAATTGGATTTTGAGTTGCCAGTACCATGAAAGGTGATTGCAGTGGTAATGATTTACCTTCAATCGTCACCTGTTTTTCTTGCATGGCTTCCAGTAAAGCCGCCTGGGTTTTGGCGGGTGCACGATTGATTTCATCGGTAATCACAAAATTACTGAAAATCGGGCCACGACGAATACGAAATTCATTGCTGTTATAGTCAAACATGGCATGTCCACTGATATCGGTGGGCATTAAATCCGGGGTAAACTGAATACGGCTAAATTTTCCACCGACAGCTTTGGTAAGTGCGCGCACCAGCAAGGTTTTACCCAGGCCGGGAACACCTTCAATCAGTACATGCCCACCAGCAATTAATGCAACTAATATCTCACGTACAATCTGCTGCTGACCGATGACAGCATTACACACTTGCTGTTGCAATTCGGCCAGCTGCTGTGTGGTTTGCTCTATCTGTTGAGAGTCCATGGCTTAAGCGATGCTCCTGTTGGTAATACTTCATTATTTGGGGATTATCTTGCTGGTTTATTCGGTGGATAACCTGCTTGTAAATATTGAAGCCGTTGAGCCTGGATAATCAAGTCATTGCTCTCGACCAGTGTTTCTATCAATGCTTGACGAGTACTTGTTAAATCCAGTCCTGAATGTTTGCTAATCCACTCCACTTGTTCATCGGTGTTAAGTTTAAGCAACAAAGGGTAATGTTGTTGCCATTTATCCAGAATGTTTTGCTGAGTTTTAGCCAATGTTTCCTGATGTTTGCCATAACGCCATAAATATTGACTGCGCATATTCAGGTGCTCAAGAATATCGCGGCGTCTGGTTTCAATGGTTTCTACAAGTGGTCCACTGCGTTGCATTGCCATCCACAGCCAAAGTAGCAATGCTATAGCCACTGAGCTTACAATTGGTGCTGCATGTTTAATCAACAAGCTCCATAACGATGGCATATCCAAATCATAGAGAAGCCAGATTTTTCCAGGGTCTTGGTTGGTTTCAACAACTAAAGACAGTAACCAGGCATGATCGTGGTCACCAATGGACTTGTTGGTTAAAAACGTATTGTCGCTACTGAGGGTGATTAGCCCTTGCCCATAATTGAATTGCACAAAATGGTAAGGGGTTTTCTCAGTATCTGAATCGTTCAAACTTGAATTGGTGATGGTAAATTCAGTCTCGCGATCTCCAATGTGTAAATAAACGTCCGGGTTAAATTTTACCGTGCCAGCTTCCCCACCCTCATAATATTGCAACGACTGTTTTTCTCTTTCTGTATCGGCATCCAGGTCAGTATCAGAATGTCGATGAATGTTAAGTGTATCAAATAGGCTGTAGCCACTACTGTGCGTGTCCATATCATAATCTTTGTCCAGACTGGTGACCAAATGACCGCCATCAGCCACCCATTCCAGCAGTGTAATTTCCTTGTCTTTAGCCAAGCTGGTAAAAAAATGTTTGATGACGATGACATCATCCGTGGCTGGCAATTTGGTCAGTATTTCACGACCGTGGATACTCTCAACCTGATGACCAAGTGATTGCAGAAAACGTTGTGCAGCAAGTAGTGAATTGCGACGTGCAGCAGATGATTGATCCTGGCGTACTGTCTTAGTAACACGGGTGAAATTATTGAAAAACCAGCTGGCAATCAGCACCACCAACAACACGTTCAATAGTAGTATCAATCGATGCTTATTGGTCATGAGCCGTTTGCATAAAATGGTCAGGCCATGTGTTGCACAAGCTGCGAATTGTTGCCTCAGACGGGTCTTGATTTGCCCAGGCCAGCCATTGCCAGTTAATTGTTAAAGTAGAAAAATAGCTGAATAGTGCTGTGTCGCTGTGTTGCTTGATGATCTGCAAGCATTCTTGTTCGGTTGCGCTAGCTGGAATAACAACTTGATGTTGTTCTATAAACTGGATTAGGGAGACTCGATAGAGCAGACTGAGCGCTTCTCGATAACGATTTTGGTTGCACAGCATGGTTGCAGCATCGACAGGATTTGCTGGTAGAGTTTGGGTATTATCTATAACAAGGAATCCTGGTAAAGTTGTGGTTTTCAGGCGTTTCCCGGTTTTTTTGTGGAAAATAGCCAAATCGAAATGTTCGGCAATTTTTATTGCCATCCAGATCGCCAAGGCTGCAATACAGACTAACGCAAGGTATTTTAGAACGATCCCTAACCATTCAAGATGATTTAACCAGAACCAATTAAAATCAGTTTCATTCGGTTTGTTTTTATCAAATATTGGTTCCCAATCAGTCATGCTTTCCAGTTTGCCAAAATCATCGCTTTCCAGCACAGTACTAATGGTTTTTTGGGCTTGATCACGGTTTACAGCGTGTGTCTCTGTTGTTGCAATGCCAAACCCTGTCAAACTGAATACCACTGCAAACAAAACAGCACGTGTAGTATTTGTTACTGAAGCACTGTGTTTTGGCATTTTCCTAAAAGCAATTTCAATATCCCATGCTTCAAGAATAGTCCGTGTGTTGATATAAAGTAAAAAACCTGCTGACACATAGAATGGGGCAATCAAAGAGGCAGAGATGAAATAAACCAGGTTTTCCAGAAATACATAATACGGATCAGGTTCTAATAAAAAAATTGCTTCATAATCAAACTCCACTTCACCAGGAGCGAGCATAATCACTAACACCGGAATGGAAAAATAAAATACAGTTTCAATATGGATCATCAGAATTGTTAACCAGCTACTGTGTGGTTGAGTAGTCTGCAGTGTGGTTAAACGCTGATTGAGATCACTACCATGAGCATGTTCCAGAAAAAAAACCGGCATGTTGAATGAGCGCGACAAAGAAAATCGCCGCCAGCTTAATTGACTAAACACACCTTGCTTAAGGATGTCAGGAAATTGCTTGAGTTGCTCGACGACAGTCGGTGGATTATTGAATAACGCCTTACCAAGCCATGCAACCAATAACACTTCAAACAGTGGTTTAAGCCACCAGAATACCAGGGTGACATATTCAAGATAGTTGATTAGGCAAACATTCAGCAGCACAAACACGGGAATTGCCGTGGCGCACCAAAGCAACCACAGCGACAGAAAATGACGCCGTGCAAATAGAAAGCCCATGTCCATGGCTTCCCAATGACCACGTGGTCGTAAAACGATAGCAGCGTTATCAATTTGCATGGTGATTGCGTCCGGAAAACACTAAATAGCTAATCAGCAACATCCACAACATTGCACCGACTGCATACTTAACGTGTACCGGTATGCCAGCAGTTGGTGACCAAAAACCTTCAACAGCTGCTGCTGCGAGAAACAATAATGCCGCGCCGCTGATTAGAATCACTGCTGAATGTGCTTCAATTCGCAAAGCTTCACGGCGAGTCTGATTGCCGGGAAGCAAAATTGCTTTAGCGAGTAATAACCCGGCACAACCTGAAATAGCAATCGCCGTTAATTCAAATGCACTATGTCCACTTACAAAAGACCAGAAAGGTGTGCCATAACCAAGTTGAGTCAAATAACCGCTGACAGCACCCAGAATCAAGCCGTTGTAAATCAAATAGAAGGCAGTACCGATGCCTGCCAGTATGCCGCCAGCAAAGGTTTGAAAACCAATACCGGTATTATTGCGAATATAGAAACCAAACATCAGCACACGGCTTGTGGCTTCATGCTTCTGAGTTCGCCCTAAAACATGATTTTGTGCCGGGTTGTACATGTATTCCATTGTTGCAATTTGCTCATCATCCATAATGCTGTAAATTAAATCCGGATAACTGTAACAAAGCACACCAACAACCAGCATAGTGCCAAAAAACATCAGGCAAGCCAGAGTAAAAATGCGGCGATGCATACGTAACGTACATGGAAAATCAGTGGTTAGAAAACTCAGTAATGTATTGCCAAGACGAAACTCGCGGCGATACAGATGATCATGAAAGCGCAAGGTCAAGTTGTGGAGATATTCAATTAAACCTGGGCTATAACAACGGCTTTGAGCAATTGCAAGTTGCTGACAGAGATCACTATACAGATCAGGTAGTTTGAGCAGTTCGCTAGCATCAGGACGTTTGGATTTTTTGAGTAACTCAAGACGATCCAGCAAATCATCACACTGATTCCATGTTGACTGGTGTTGTTGTTGAAATTGACTTTGTTTGATCAACTGATGTCACCAATCACTGTCTTCGAACTGGCTTCAGAATACCAGCGAGCATAGCCCAGCACACGCTTGACAGGATCAATTTCGGACTCAGGATGCCAAGATGCTAAATGTTCAGCAAGTTCTAGCGCACGATCATTGGATAAAGCCGTATGACGTTCGGCAAAAGCCATAATTGCTTGGCGTTGTTGCAGACTCAATGTCACTGGTGGTTGTAGTGCAGTCACTTCAGATGGTGACAAATTGATTCGGGTTTTTTGATAATGCACAACTAGCGTTCCCGCAGCTAAATCACCTAAACGTTGAAAACGAGAACTACACAGCATTGCAACCACACCAAAACCGTAAAATAGTGGAAGAAAGTCTGCTGAGCGCAACAAATTACGGATCATCGAAGCTTGCCAGCGTACTGGCGTACCGTTTGTATGAACCACTTTCAAACCCAGCGCGCGTTTACCCGGTGTTGCACCCCAGAGCAATTCAAACACAACTGGATAAAACCATTCCATCAAAAATAGCACAATCATAAATACAGCAATTCCGATTTTGCCAGTTAAGGCAATCATCAATAATGCTGGCAAATAAACTGCAGAGCGAATCATTACATCAATTAACCAGGCACCACAACGCACGACCGGACCTGCTAATTTCAAATCCAGCGAGACGCCTTCTGGAGTTTCTATGGAGTACAGTGTATCCACAGGTTTTGCTATGCTTTATATAAGAAAATGGTCACTACTCCACGTAGCCAGTCACTGATCAGATTGCTCTCTAGTTTGTTCCAGAGCAAGGCGAAATCGCGCAGTTTACAGGGGTAAATGAGCACCTTCAACACAGCCATGGGACACAATAGCGAGCCAGCTGGGTCGTTAAAGAAAATGTTGTCGAAAAGCGATCACTGCAACAATACCGCCGATAATAGCCACAATACTCAACGTAATAAAAATATAAGCGATCACTTTTTCAAAAGTGGCGGTTGGACGTGGAGCTCCAAAGTTATTTTCACCATCATCACCACGTTTGAACCAGAGATATAGATTAATTAAAGGGATCATAAATAGGGCGACCCACCACCCACCTTTACCTATATCGTGTGTACGACGAATTGTGAATATCGCATGACACACTATCGCCGGAACCTGAAACAGTAAAGTGACCGCTAACATCAGCATTGGATTCTCAGTTTGTCCAAGTGCCATCATCGCAAGCGTAATAAAACCTTGTGCAGCGAATCCTATGATGCTGATCCACGCAATATAACTGAGCCTGGAAAAACGTCCTTTTCTAGAAAATGGGCTACTTGCATCCGTTGTGACGGTATTAGCCAAGCGGATATCGCTTGCTGGAGCTTGATAGGGATTATTCATTTGTGTGCCTTTTCAGATAGATGATTAAAACAATTTTCTAAAATCGTACTGAAAAGTTTAGTCGTATTTTTAAATTACAACATTGCTATTGAGAGATAATAACGTAGAAAAAGGTGTATGGCATCACAAAGTCAATAATACCAGTGAGTGATAATCGCTTTCCGGGTACTGGCCCACATTCTAATGAGAGATGTGGGCTAGACCAACAAATGCATGACCCTCATTGAGTCAGGAGAGACAATACCAAAAAATTATTCAGGATTACTATAGAAAAAATCAGGAAGAATGTTACATTTGTTACCTAAGGTGGTTTGACGAAATAAAGTTACCAATCTTGCTTGTCTTTTTGCTCCTGACCAACGCAATCTCAATCGTTGCGTAGAATGACTATGCGCCTTTTGAGATGGTTCGGTCAGAAACAAAAATCCTGCGCAATCTTGGTAACTTTATTCC
>JAZGEP010000209.1:0-51511 GCA_036478815.1 Methylococcales bacterium | reverse complement strand
AAGCAACTAAGGAGTGAGGATTTAAGGTGGTTTGACGGAATAAAGTTACCAAGATTGCGCAGGATTTTTGTTTCTGACCAAACTATCTCAAGAGGCGCATAGTCATTCTACGTAACGATTGAGATTGCGTTGGTCAGGAGCAAAAAGACAAGCAAGGTTGGTCACTTTGTTTCGTCAAACCACCTAATAACTTGAACTGGAACGTCTAATTCCGGATAAATAGCAAAAATGTTCATAAGGGGCCAGTATTTGCACACTGAAAGAAGGAAAGGGTAAAACCGTAAAAAGAGTTTTTCAAAATTTATCCTCAATCAGTTCAAAACATCGAATATCAAAAGGCTTTTCCCATGAAAACAAATAGCTAACAAACAACGAATGAAGCAATCGAAACGGCCATTCAAAACCAAATCGTGTACAACAATTCAGCACAAGATTGTGTTTAATGCGATATATTAGATGATATGTTTAAATTTCTGCCCGGTATATTGCTGATTCAAATAGCCACCTCTGCGTTGGTATTTATCCTGCTTAAAACTTCAGTTGAGGATTTTCAGATCATCGCTGTTGCAATACTCAGCCTTGTAATTAGCTTGTTTGGTGCATTCTGGTTTGCATCGATCGCTCAAAATATTCACAAAGATGCATTGGAGAGAACCAGACAAACACATGCCCAGGAGCGCGAAAACCTGTTGGTTGATACTGAGCGTCAAAAAGCAGAAATGCTAAAACAAACCCACAACCAGATTGTTAAAGAAACCAATCGCGCACATGCCACAGCTAATTTAAAAGTTGGTGCTATGTTTACTGCCGCTGTTGGGATTAGTGCAGTGGTGTTGTTTACTCAATTTATTACTGTGGGGCTAATTATGCTGGCATCAACAGGTGGGGCGTTAACCGGCTATCTGGCACGGGTCAGACAAGACAGACAGGCCAAAATAGCCATACAAAAACAGATTGATGCGCCACAGCAGAAAATACTGAAACTGAAGAAACCAACAAAATCATGACACTTAGAAGTGAGGATTTAATAAGTTACCGAAGTTATTAAATTCTCGCTCCTAAACTGTTAATAGATTCCCTCTAATTCAATAGATTGGATCCAGGAAGTTGTCCTTGAAATAAAAAGACTAATCACCTCAATTGATCAAACCAATAATAATTAACATGACTGCTCAAATAGCCTTCCCTCACTATGGGTTCTATTATCGAACAGCCTCCAAGCCAAAATTAAATTTAAACGAGAACTGAGATGATTCCACTACACGATGACAATCCGACCTCAATCAAACCTCTAGTATCAATAATCTTTATTGTGCTCTGTTGCCTGGTATATTTCTGGGAATCATCATTGGGTAGTCAAGTTGAGCAAGCAATTTACAGTTTAGGTGTGATTCCAGCCATATTGCTGGGCAGTCAATCGTTACCAGTAGAAATAGCAATGATTCCTGCTTGGCTCACTATTTTTACTTCAATGTTTATGCATGGTGGCTGGATGCACTTAGGTGGAAATATGCTTTACCTGTGGATTTTTGGCAATAATGTCGAGGACTCAATGGGACACGTGAAGTTTGTGATATTCTACATCCTCTGTGGTATAGCAGCAGTGTTTGCACAAGTCATCCCCAATCCTGGCTCAACGATTCCTATGGTTGGAGCCAGCGGAGCAATTTCCGGAGTATTAGGCGCGTATATGTTGCTATACCCACATGCAAAAGTGCTGGTTCTTATTCCTTTTGGAGTATTTTCACGCACCATGAGAATTTCTGCGCTCTATGTATTGGTGATGTGGTTTGGGCTGCAGCTTTTCAGCTCAATCGGTAGTGGATCGCAGCAAGGCGGGGTTGCCTTCGGAGCACATATTGGTGGATTTATCGCTGGCATGCTGTTGATACCCTTTTTTCGCAACAAAAATTTCGCGATTAATTATCCTTGGAACGCTTACAAATAGCGCTTCACAACACATTTTTCATCTATTACAAACAAGCATGGAATAACTTGAACAGTGATGGCGCAGTATTTTTTTCTGACGAAGTAATCTCAAGAGACGCATAGTTGTTAGATCGTTTCGTCAGGAGTAAAAAAGACCAGCCAAAATGTTCAAGTGATTGCATGCGCATTCCTGTCATCTCATTTATGACTCAGCTATAAAATCGGCGAGCTCATCTCCGGTCGCACTATACCGAATTTCAATTGGTGCGCAACAGACTTCACAATCTTCAACGTATTGTTGTTCTGAAACCGAAAGATCTAGAAGCATCGATATCTTTTCACCACAGTGTGGGCAGCTGAAAAAATGTTCAATTTGTTTCATGTTAGAACCACCCATTCGTTTTAACACCTCTCTCGACTGAAGGTTGTTCGAGAATAAAAGTCGTAGAGAGTGAAAGCCATTTTAATCATTATACTCTTCACACATGAATATATAGCTTATTGTGTGCGTGATATTTTGTGGTGAGTAAGGCTGGAAATCTTAGGTTTTCCAACACAACTATCCGCACCAAATTTACACACAAACCGTGCGTGCACAAGATGCTAAATTTTTATGTGCGGAGAGTATAATGGTTTGATCAACGTCTCGGTTTATTCTCGATTACCGTTTGTGAGCACTACTTCAATATCCAGCATCCCGGAAACGTCAAGATGTAATCTTTGATTTCATCCCTAATGCGACGATAATGAACCAGAGCTTGTTCTTCGTTTAGAGAATTCATTGCCAGTTTCGGTGGATCGTCAAAACCTTGGTGAATCATCTTGGTATTTGCTGGAAATACAGGACAGGACTCATTCGCATGCCCACACACAGTGACCACATATTCAAACTCTACGTTGCTAATTTTAGCAACAGTTTTGCTCTGATGTTTGGAAATATCGATCCCAATTTCACCCATTGCTTTGACTGCAAGTGGGTTAAGCCCATGTTCTTCGATTCCCGCAGAGAATGGCTCAATTAGGTCGCCTCTAAAATGGCGGCAAAGACCTTCCGCCATTTGGCTGCGACAGGAATTTCCTGTGCAGAGAAATAGTAGGTTAATTTTTTTACTCATGCTCAGTGACCTTTTCAAATTGATCGAAACAACACTCTCAATCTTGAATTTATTGACACACCGGATGAACCGGAAAAGTGTCTATGACAGTTTCTAGGAGACTGTCCGAGAATAGAAGCCGTAGCGAGGGAAAGCGATTTTGAGTCCATTTTTTCGATTAAATGAGGCGAATACTTGCTGTTATTAACGAATTTAATCGAAAAAAAGAGCCAAAATCCGTTTTTCCACAGTAGGTTTCTATTCTCGGACAACCTCCTAGCGAGGCTTGATCAGATTGGCGAGAAAAGCGGGCTAGATTTTGGTGCAGTTATCTGCCTGACTGTATCGTGAATGTTTACTACACTTTAGGAGTGTACATGAAAAATTTGAGCATTCAAACTTGTCTTTTTACTCCTGACTCAACTATCTTAATCGTTGCGTAAAACGACGATGATCCTTTCAGATTATTGACTCAGGCAGAAACAAAATCCCAGGAATTCTAATAATGTATTACAGCAAACCACTAAGAATCATATGTGTTTTAAATCATGAGCCCTAAAGTTTACTACGTTGAGAAAATTGGACTTGGTTTTCTGGCAATTATGGCCAAACCAATGTCTGGCGAATGGATTGAGGATGAATTTTCTGGCTTGGCTAATCTTCAGGTATTACAGATCTTATCGCTTCTAGAGCTATCAGAACAAAATAAACTCGGCCTTAAAGACGAAAAAATTCTCTGTGAAAAAAACAATATTAAATTCATTTCTTATCCAATTAAAGATCGTGGATTGCCGTCGTCAGTACAAGAATTTGCTCAGTTAACAAAAGTCATTCATAAGCAAATCATTGGAGGTGCGAATACTGTTATTCATTGTCGTGCAGGAATCGGTCGAACAGGCATTGTTGCTGCTGGCGTTCTCCTTCACGCAGAATTAGGAGCGACTGAAGCATTTCAACGAATATCCAAAGCTCGCGGTATTCAGGTACCTGACACTGAGCAGCAGTTCGATTGGGTTGTGGCTAACCAAAATGAAATCATCAGTTGAATAAAATAATTGTATTCAGCTAACTTACTGAAATAGCAATTAATTGATCCCTAACCCGCATTTCTCCCCAGCCTGATAAGCCCTCGCTAGAAAACCTTCTGCTCTCGATCAATTCCCAAGAACCGGTTCAAAATCTTGCTGAAGAGTGCATCGCTGCGTTAAAGGTGGACTCAATATACTCACATCCTCCTATATGCTGTCCCTTTTCGTCCCATTTTGCTTTGCGCTGCATCCCTTGATCAAGATCTTGAACAGGTTCTAAGGAATCTTACTGAAACTGACATTTTTGCTCCACCCAAGCTGATATAAAAATAATTGTATTGCTTGTCACAAGCCCTGTGTTGTGCCTTAAAGTCAAACAACAATTCTATACAAAATGTCGGTATTGATTCCGAGTGCCTAACATTAGACTTCCCTTACCTCAGGAACAAATAATTACAGGGTTACCAATATACGCTGGGACTTCATATAAAACCGATTTGGCGTTGGCACTGAGCTTGCTTAGTACAACACGAACAAGTGATAATGCGTTAAACTTCGTCGCTTAGCAGCAGCCCATTGGGGTTGATATCCAGCTATTATTCGCGAAAGCGAGCGCTTGAAGATAGATTTTATTGTATGAATCTCAAATATCTTCTATGCTTTATAGATGAAATATAATTTTTGGCATAAATGGTGTGAATTAATGAATAAACGAAAAACTTTGTTTGTTGGAATATTTTTATCCATGTTTATCTCAGGGGCTAATGCAGTCATTATACAAACAGATGTCAAGGGCAGTGATGCTATATGGCTTGCGGGACGTACCGATTTAGACATTCCAGCAACAGTCGATCCATGGCCTGATGGTTTAGTACGACATGAAGTAACAACGCCCGAAGAAATCAAGGAAACCTTACCTCCTGGATTTGCAGTAAACGAAGGTGATGTTATTAAGGTATTAAATCCTGCGAGCGGAGGAATCAGCTTTGTGCTCGGTTTTGGAGGTCGAATTTTCAATCCGGATGGCAGCGATGCAGCTGGCAGCAGTATCATCGGATCTTTTGGAGGAATCAGTGGCTATATAGCCACCAAGGGTGGCTTAGTTGGTGTATTCCTGAATGACGAGATTCCCAATGGTGAAGCGCCTGCTACCCTGGATTTTTCAAACAGTGGTTTGGGTATCAATTTTACAACGCTTTCACCTGAGCTGGGCCAACTCTTTTTTATTGGAGATGGAATGACATCGAATAATGTAGCTCAGGAGTTCACTGCACCCGCTGGCGCAACTCGCTTATTCTTAGGAGTGCCAGATTCTTTCGGTTTTAACGGAATGCCGGCTGCTTATGATGATAATGACGGTACCTATACCATCAGATTCGGCATCAACGAAGGCCTGGACAATGATAGCGATGGAATCTTGGATAGCTGGGAGTTAGCCTTTGGACTGGACCCAACAAATTTTGATGATGCGGCTGAAGACCCTGATATGGATGGCTTTACCAATCTACAAGAATTTCAGGCTGGAACCGATCCCTTTGGAACGTCAACTGTCACCGAGTGTACTCTGGATGTTGATGGAGATGCAAATGTTAATGCGTTGACCGATGGGTTGCTGTTTATTCGACAAATGTTTGGCATCCATGGCGAGAGCTTGGTTGAGGGCGCAGTTGGAACTGATTGCACTCGATGCTCAGCCTCTGCAATTGAACTTTTTCTCGATCAATGTGCCACTTCACTTGCGTCGGACATAGACGACAATGGAGAGGTAGACGCACTATCGGATGGGTTGTTAATCATTCGTTATGTTTTTGGTATTCGTGATGCAGCCCTGATCAACAATTCTGTGGGAGATGGTTGTAATCGTTGTACGGCAGCTGAGATTGAAGACTATCTCGAAAATTTGGTCCCTTAACCACAGACAGGCACAAATCGTTTGCCTGTCTTTAGGCAACTGGAAATAAATAACTCACCCATATTGCAAAGAATTTTTGTTTGTCTTCGATCTTGTTGCGTAGAGCACATAGCAAGCTATGTATCCGAAGCAACAAGATCGAAGACGGACAAAAAGGCAAGTAAGGTGGGTGGGTTATTTTTCCAATTGCCTAAGGTTTCGTCTTCAAAGTTGCGACAGCAGTTGCATAGCACAATTAACTAACCCGCATTTCTCATCAGACTGGTGAGAAATGCGGACTCAATACTCCGGTCAAGGCTATATTGACGGTTAAAGGAAGACGAACAAAAGGACTAGCCAAAATGTTCAAGTTAATTCATGCACGTTCCTTAGTAGTCTGTAAAGCATGATACATTCTCAAATAAGGAATGCTTGTAACAACTGATAAGTATTGTTGATTCCTGTGTGCAAATGCTTTTCTATCTCATCCATTGTAATAACCTGATCTGTTTTTCCCGCTGCGATATTGGCGACCACTGCACAGCACACATAATTTATTTCCAGTTCACGTGCGAGAGCGGCTTCAGGCATGCCGGTCATGCCAACCAGCGTACAACCATCTTTTTCCATGCGAACAATTTCTGCGGCTGTTTCCAGTCTCGGGCCTTGTGTACACCCATATACACCGCTTGGAATAACAGAAATACCGCTGTTTTTAGCTGTGTTAATTAACTTTTTTCGCAATGATTCGCTGTAAGGCCAACTGAAATCAATATGGGTGACTGGGGTTTGCGGGTCTTCAAAATAAGTTGACGCACGCCCCCAACTATAGTCGATGATTTGATCGGGAATGACGATGCTTGCCGGCTGAGCTTCAGAGTGAATACCACCAACAGCAGCAATCGCTATGATTGATTGAACACCTGCTTGGTTTAATGCCCAGATGTTGGCACGATAGTTAATTTTGTGAGGTGCAATACTGTGTTCTGCGCCATGTCGCGGCAGAAAAATTATCTGTTTACCAGCCAGGCTCCCAAAAAATAAGGGGGCAGATGGATCACCCCATGGAGTTTCGATGATTTCCTGGTGGCTTAGGATAAAACCACCCAGCTGGGTTAGACCAGATCCACCAATGATTGCAATTGTCGACATGTCGATGAGTGATACCTGAGTACCTGTGCATAATTAATTGTAACGACTCAGCGTAATCTGTAACTGCTCAGAATGTATAAGTTATTTAACTTTCATCCCTTAGTTACAAGCAAATAGGCCAGGGGCATTGCGCAAATAACCTTTGTAATCCATTCCGTAACCAAATAAATAACGATTCTCAGCATTCACACCGATAAAGTCTGCTTTAATTGGTTTTTCCTGACCAATCAATTTATTCACCAATACAGCGCTGTAAATTTTTGTTGCACCACGCTTCATACAATCTTCTTTTACGGCAGCTAGTGTAGTACCTTGATCCAAGATATCATCAAAAATCAGAATCGTTCGGTTAGCAACCGATGTGGCTGGTCGATACAACCATTCAATCTCATTGCCATATGTCAGCTCGCCGTATCGACTCGCATTAACGCAGTCGAGATTTAACGGGAAAGTTAATAACGGTAGTAGTTTTCCGGTTAACACTATTGCACCGTTTATGACGCATAAGCACAAGGGGTTTTGAGCATATAGCCGTTGGTTAATTGCTTGTGCCATATTGTCGATTGCAGCATCTAGCTGATCAGCAGAATAAAGGCAATCTGCATTGTTTTGAACTTGAATGATTTCCTCTGGAGTCATCAAGCACTAAGGTTTTTGGCGCTCTGCTGAAGCCCTAATGCAGCTTGCTGCCATTGCGTGCTGGCAAACAATTCATCGCGTGAGAATGAGCTACTGTGTAACATGGTTAGCAAACGCTGGGTACGTTGTTCATCCCTTGTTATGGGTAAGTGATCAAGAATATCAGCAGCCGCATCTGGGTTATTGCAGATTAGCACCATATCGCAACCAGCAGTCAATGCCAAATTAGCGCGTTCCCCAAACGTAGCAGCAAACGCTGCACCACCCATATTCAAATCGTCAGTAAAAATCACTCCGTTAAAATTGAGTTGCTGGCGGAGAATCTCAGTAATCCAGCGCGTTGAATAAGTTGCTGGTTTATCATCCACTTCAGGGTAGAGAATATGAGCAGTCATAATTCCTTCCAGGCCTTGTTTGATCAAATGCCAGAATGGCACCAGATCATGCTGCTCAATGACTTCTAATGAACGTAGATCTTGAGGAAGATCAAGATGGGAGTCAAGTGCTACATTGCCATGTCCAGGAAAATGCTTGCCAACTGCTGACATCCCAGCACTACGCATTCCTGTTCGGAATGCTGTCGCGAAATTGCATACTCTGTCTTTATCGTCAGCAAAAGCGCGATCGCCAATTACTTTGCTGATGCCGGCTTCAATATCAAGAATTGGAGCGAAGCTGAAGTCAACACCGACCGAGAGTAATTCAGACGCCATCAACCATCCAGCTGCTTGTGTATTTTCTAATGCACCCTGTTCTGAATTCAGTGCAGAACTGACATAGTAACTGGCCGGAGGCAGCAACGAAAAACCTTGTTTAAAACGCTGCACACGCCCGCCTTCTTGATCTACAGCAATGAGTAGTGGACCTTGTCGACTTGCCCTGATTAGTTCAATCAAACTGGAAATTTGTTCTGGTGAATAGTAATTTCTGGCGAACAGGATTACCCCGCCTGTACTGGGATGTGCCAGCATTTCACGTTCAATAGCCGTCAGATCAATACCTGCAATATCCAGCATGACCGGGCCAGGTGCTTGTTGAGTGGATTGCTTCATAAACTTAAAATTTGTCAATAATCACTAGTAAGGAACGTGCAAATGCTTGTGCTCTATGTGTACAAGCTGTTAACCCATAGAATAAATGAAAATTTCCAGCGATCACAACAAGAACTGACTCAGGTTTTAATTAACCCAACCAATCAATACCTTACGATCAATATGCGCAATTGCTTGCAGAACTTAGGCAGTGTACCTGAGTATAATACCAGTTTTTATTATCGCCGCGAATGATCAATTATCACACGGATTGATTGTTAATTCTTATTAAGAAACAATAATCCAAAGACCCTAGGAGGCTGCCCGAGAATAGAGAGCCTACTACAGAAAAGCGGATTTTGGCCCATTTTTCCAATTAAATTCGTTACATAGCTCAATACGCCAGTTTCCACGCCTTGAAGACTAATAAATTTCCTGCCCCATAATTGCACAAGTTATTTCATCCACACCCCCAAAGGAGAAGTGATATGCCATATTTTAAAGTCAGTACCAACCTCACTATGAGTGAGAGTGATAAAAAAGATTTTCTCAACCAAGCGTCAGATACAGTGAGTCAGTTGCTCTCAAAACCCGAACGTTATGTATTTGTCGAAATTGCCTCAGGTCAAAGCCTGTCAATGTCAGGTTCAATTGAGCCTGCAGCTTATGTTGAATTAAAAAGTATTGGATTGCCGGAAAAAGACACTGCAGGTTTTTCGGCGGATTTATGTGATTTTCTCAATCAGGCTCTTGGAATTGACCCCGAAAGAATTTATATTGAATTTATTAATAATTCACGGCATCTATGGGGATGGAATTCTGGCACATTCTAGCCCATATTTCTCAACAGTTGATGAGATGACCGTATTACCTTTTTGATTCACAGGGAATTTTATGAGGCGCGGAAAAAAAGCAAGTCAGTCGTTGGATTTTTTCTTGCAAATGACAAACGTGCATGGAATAACTTCCGGATTTTGACTTGCCTTTTGGCTCCACAGAAACGCTAATACAATCGTCACATAACCTGACGCGCCTATTCCGCTGAATACTCCTGTAAAATCAAGACTCTACACCAAACTTCCGGAAGTTATTAAATCCTCGCTCCAAATTGTTTTCAGTATCGATTACAAGGGCGTTAACCGTTGAACGGCATCTGCCCAGCCTTCTAACACAACGACAGAGTGTGGTGTCACAACATAGTGCGATTGTGTCAATTGGGTTTGCTGGGAAGGCTCGATAATATCTTGTGGACTTTGATGGCTGGTATCGACAGCCAGATACCAAGAATAGTTGGGTAAATTTGGCATGGGTGCTTCCACAGGATTTTCACCCATATTAATCATCACATAGAGCGGCTCTTCGGAATCACTCACAGCATCAAGGGTAAAAGCCAGATAGCAGGCATCGGGATCATCCCAGAGTGGTTCATTAAGCGCATAACCGTGCCAGCTGATATCTGCTCGAGGTCGTTGACTATTTTTTTCTCCCGTTAAAAACCGTTGGCGCATTAAATTTGGATGACGTTTGCGCAAAGCGATCATTTGTTGCACAAAGCGAAACATATCCTGGTTTTTAGTCAATAATCGCCAATCGAACCAGCTGACTTCATTGTCCTGACAATAGGCATTGTTGTTTCCTCCCTGGCTTCTCAGTACTTCGTCACCAGCAAGTAACATTGGAACACCCTGGCTGAGCAGTAATATTGCCATAACATTTTTCGCCTGGCATCTGCGTAAATATTCAATTTCTGTACTGTTAGTCGGACCTTCGTGACCATAATTATGGCTATAGTTTTCATTACTGCCATCCTGGTTATTTTCACCATTGCCTTCATTATGCTTGTGGTCGTAACTGACAAGATCATTCAGAGTAAAACCGTCATGACAAGTCACAAAGTTGATACTGTTAATAGGTAAGCGTCCATTGGCTTTATAAAAATCACTACTGCCGCTGAGGCGAGTTGCGACCTCACTGATCAAACCACAATCGCCACGCACAAAACGACGCATCACATCGCGATAACAACCGTTCCACTCTGACCAACGAAAACCGGGGAAATTACCCACTTGATAAAGTCCAGCAGCATCCCATGCCTCAGCGATCAATTTGGTATGTGCCAGAATGTCTGAAAATTCGATATTCCACAAAACTGGCGCATGATGCATTGGCTCGCCATCTTCACCGCGCGAAAAGATACTGGCCAAATCGAAACGAAAACCGTCGATGTGAAATTCACGAACCCAATATTCCAGGCACTCTACTATCAGAGCTGCCATCATTGGATGGTTACAATTAACGGTATTGCCGCAACCAGTAAAATCCTTATAAATACGACGATCCTTTTCATCGAGATGATAAAAATCTTGATTGCCGAAACCCTTGAAATTAATCATCGGGCCATCTGCACCGCCTTCAGCAGTATGATTAAACACGACATCCAGAATAACGCCAATACCTGTGTTATGTAGTGCTTTAACCATGTCACGAAATTCATGTCCATGGGTGGCTTTTTCGGGAGTGATGCAATAACCAGGATGCGGACTGTAAAAACTATGAGTACTATAGCCCCAATAGTTGTTAAGGCCCAGGTTTTGCGTCCCTTTTGGAATATCCTGTTCGTCGAACGCCATAATCGGTAGCAATTCAACTGCGGTAATACCCAGTTGCTTGAGATAAGGTATTTTCTCAATCACACCGCGAAAGGTACCTGGATATTCGACTTTTGCGCTTTTGTCTCTTGTAAAACCGCCGACATGAAGTTCGTAAATAATACTCGTTTCCAACGAGCGGTTGATAGGCTGATCACCTTCCCAGTTGTAGTCTGTGTCATTTGCAACAATAGCACGCATTGAGTAAGGTGATTCCTGATTTGGATCGGAAGCCTGATTGCGATCCCACAACTTATCGCTCACTGCACGCGCCCAAGGATCGAGTAATTGCCTGCGTTTGTCGAAACGAAATCCAGTGTTGCGAGTATCACCGGGGCCACCCACGCGCCAAGTATATGCGGTTTCTGACGGCAGATTTTCAACAAAAACATGCCAGAAGAAAAACGTTCGATTAATGTCGGGATCAAGAATGATTATCTGGAATGGCTTGAGGCTATCACACCGCTCATATAACAGCAGTTCGACATCCGCCGCGTGCCGACAGAAAATGCAAAAGTTGACACCACCAGGCGTTGTTGATGCTCCGGGTGGGTAACGCTTACCCGTTTGAGTGGAATATTGAATCATGCTTGATAGCTTTGGTGGTATTGCAGGTTTAAAAGTATTTTCGATAGATTTCATTTCGGAACGTGCGGGGGGAACAACTACAGAAATCAGTATGTTTAACTGATGGAACGGACTATATTTTCAATCGCTACGTTGAACAAGAATGACGCAGCCTGTACGCAACTGTTTTATTGACACTCCTCTGAAACCAAAATTCTACGTCAAACTTCTGAATGTTAATAAATTCTTACTCTGACTATTGCTTCTACGGTACCATAGAAACGAACAATACAGTCAATAGATAACAATCAAAAAGTAATTTTTTCTGATAAATCTCATTGCTTTCTATTTGGAAGGTCTAACATGAAACAATCGCTAAACAATCGCTCCTTGTGCTGGTAGTGGGTTAAACTTGTTGTGGGCATGAATGTCTCACCCGAATTCCACTTTATTGATGAGTAATCCAATCACAATATCATGCATTTTTTCCCGCTTGGAAAAACAGATTGTTCGACGCGCCAAGCGTTTAATCCACGTTCTAAAATTATGATTCTTGCGTTCAATTTTTTGTGTGCTTGTTTTACATATTTCATGTTTTTCAGTCGCGAGATGTCGCTCATAGGCTCCTCAATCATCGGTGTTATTACGACTAAGATTGAAGGACTCAAGTAAGGCCTTAGGAGCGAGGATATTAATAATATACGAAAGTTTGACGCAGGATTTTTGATTCTGGCCGAACTATCTCAAGAGGCACATAGTCATTCTACGTATCGATTGAGATTGCGTTGGTCAGGAACAATAAGACCAGCAAGGTTGGTAACTTTGTTTCGTCAAACCACCTTAAATTCCTTGAAAACAACATCTTTACATAGACCGAAAACAGAGGCAAGCACAGTATTTTCAGCATAATCAACGACATATAATATCCAACGTTGATTTGATTTCTTGCAGACATGTAACCACTGTTCATCCAGTTCAGCCGCTTCGCAAACAGTCGTTTTCGAAAACCTTGCTGTAGAAAGACTACGGCTAATATTTTCACTTGGTTCACACGAACCATCACACTGACAAAATGCTAATATTTCGTTTGTAATACCTCATCACCCGAGAGTACAGAAATAATCTAACACCACTTGTTCTATCATAGTGTCAATCTGTCAAACCATTTACGCCGAAGGAGAAAAGTCGTTGTGACATATTTGCTCCCTGACAAACGAAATTTACTGGCAAACAACATTTTTTTCAGAGGAATAACTGCTGAAGAACTCGATAAAATCTTGTCTTTTTCTTCTGAGAATCATTATTCGAATGGGCAAATCATCTTTCAAAAAGGAGATTTCGGAGATAGTCTGTTGGCAGTATTAGATGGCAAAGTGCGTATCAGCACCAGCTCGGATGATGGTAAAGAAATTATTTTAAATACTACATTTCGAGGAGAAATATTTGGTGAAATTGCCTTTATCGATGGCATGCAGCGTTCGGCAACGGCTACGGCAATTGGAGAAACGACGCTATTGACGATCAGAAGCGGTGATTTTTTGCCTTTTTTGAAAAAAAATCCTGATATCGCTATTCACTGGCTGAAAGTTTTGTGTAAGAAGTTGAGAGATACCAACGATAGAGTAGAAGTTCTCGGTTTACTACCTGTTTCTGTGAGTCTGGCGCGTTTGTTGATTAAAGCAGCAGAAATAACAGGAGAAGAAACGCCTGAAGGCGTCTATTTAGACTGGAAAAAATCGCAACAAGACATAGCAAATGAGATTGGTACCACGCGTGAAAGCGTTAACAGACAATTTAATAAATGGAAAAAACAAGGATTAGTCTCTCTTGGGGGACAAAGCCTCAGCATCACCATTCTGGATAGTGATACTCTGGAAGATATTGCTAGTGGTTACGAGTGATAAAATTATTCCGATTTTTAACCCATGCAATCAAGCAAAGTATGGCCAGTATTTTAATTGTTGTTCTAGCCTATTGTTCTGTATTGATTTTCTATAAAAGTGGTGTGTCAGAGTTTTTGGAGTTGTCTGCTTATGATAAACTGATACGACATAGTCCTATCGCTTCTACTGTCCCTCCCATCACTGCTATCACTATAACAGAAAATGATATTAGTCAATTAAGCAGCTGGCCAATTTCAGATCAGTTATTAGCAGAAATATTGACTCAACTAATACAATACCAAGCGCGTGTCATTGGTATTGATATCTATCGAGATACGCCCGTTCCTCCAGGCCATCAAACTTTGGAGAACCTATTTAAACAGCATCAAAACATAATCACTTCAATAAAGTATAGTGATCAACAATCCTCGAGAGTCAATCCTCCGCCTGCGTTGTTCAATACTGATCAATTTGGCTTTATCGACGCACTTCCCGACCGTGATGGCATTATTCGACGTGGTTTGTTGTTTTTAGATGATGGCAAAGAGGTTTTTTATTCGCTACCTCTGCGCATCGCGCTGATATATTTACAAGCAGAAGGTATTGCTCCTCAGCCGAATACTACCAACCTCAAGCTACAATCGACCGTTATTGTCCCTTTCAAAAAGAATGATGGTGGATATGTGGATGCCGATGCAAAAGGCTATCAGTTCCTTCTGGATTTTTGCAAACCGCCTGAGTTGATACCTCGATATACACTAAAACAATTCAGGCATGGAAATGTTCGTCTTGAGGATTTCAAGAATAAAATAGTGTTGGTCGGAGTTATCGCAGACAGTGTGAAAGACTTTTATTATACGTCTTGTAACCGGGGTGCAGAACAGAACAACCGGGCTAGCGGTGTAATGATGCACGCAGCTATTGTTGATCAAATCCTTAGAATTGCACAGCAAGGACACACGCCAATGAAAACAGCCACTACCAGGCAAGAAATGTTATGGATTTTGCTGTGGACGGTGTTCGGAGTACTCATGAGTCTGCGGCAACATTCTGTTGGGCGGTTAATCGTGGTGTGGATGGCAGGACTTGCTGCATTACTTGGCTTTACAGCACTTTTATTTATGAATGGCATATGGCTAATTGTCGCCACACCGACACTGGCTTGGTTATTATCCAGTGTATTAACCACTGCCCACAAAGCCACACTGGAAAAAGTGAAACGCTCGCAACTCATGAGTTTATTTTCAAAACACGTTGCACCCGAAATTGCCGAAGATATCTGGCGACAACAGGAACTTTTTTATGCCGGCGGTCGTCCCCGACCACAAAAAACTACAGCCACAGTCATGTTTACTGACCTGCAACACTTTATTGCGTTAGCAGAACAACTGAAGCCTGAAGATTTATTTGACTGGCTCAACGAATATTTAGCTGAAATGACTCCACTTGTTGCCAATCATGAAGGCATTGTTATCCACTTTGTTGGCGATGCCATTTTCGCTGGATTTGGAATACCTGTGCCACGCCAGTCTGTATCAGAAATTCGCCAGGATGCGATCAATGGGATTAGCTGTGCGTTGGCAATGAACGAAAGGTTAATTCAGTTGAATAAGCAATGGAAGCAGCGGCGGCTACCGGTCGTAGGAATGCGTATCGGCTTGTTTACAGGGTCATTAGCAACAGGCAGTATTGGTGGCCGAGACCGCATGGAATATACCATCTATGGTGACACAGTTAATACAGCAGCACGGCTGGAGGATTTTGATAAATCCCAATTTAATCCAGATTATTTTAATCAACCCTGTCGCATTCTCATTGGTGGAAAAATGCTGGATTATATCGGTAATCAATTTCAACTGAAAATAATAGGAAATGTTGAACTACGCGGAAAAAAAGATAACGTTGATATTTATCAGGTTACAGGAAAAAACAAATAGAAATTAAAGAAATTTTAATCTATGTATTAATTTAATAAGAGTATAATAAAAGTGCCATGATAGTGCCTCATCACCACTCTCCATTATCATCTACCTGTGAACAAGATACTGTTAACACATCAAGATCAAATGGAAATATTAATCAAGTCCATTATTATCTCACTATTATCTTGTTTGTGTTTTCAGCCAAAGGCAAGCCACGCTGGATCTCCAGCGCCTAGTAGCCCAACAATAAACACACCTGTAATTACCGCTCCCGATGCGCTCAGCAATGAATCGAAAAAACTACCTGACTTAAAACTCAATCAATTTCCACAAAAACCTGAGTTTCGGTTGCCACCGGTTGAAATCGCACCAGAAAAAGATGCGCTGCTATCCACTACATTTAGCGTTTTTATTAAAGAAATCAGGATAACGGGCAACACCGTATTTTCTGACCAAACACTCAAAAAAATTACCACTCACTACGAAAACCGCACCGTTACCAATGAACAACTCCAAGCACTTCGATACCAACTGACCCGCTATTATATTGATCAAGGTTATATTAACTCAGGTGTCATCCTTCCAGACCAACAGGTTCAGGATGGCATAATACAACTGCAAGTCATTGAAGGGGAATTGTCCAAAATGACACTTAGCGGCAACCATTGGTTACGCTCTTCATATATTGAGGATCGAATCGCACAAAGCTTCGGACCGCCACTGAATATCACCAATGTACAGAAACATCTGTTGTTGTTGCAGCAAGATCCACTGATTGAAAGAATCAACGCAGAGTTGCATCCTGGGCTAAAACCTGGAGAAAGCCGCATGAACATTGCTGTCACTGAAGCAAGACCTTATGAAATCGGTGCAGTCGCGGCAAATGACCGCTCACCAAGTATCGGTGGTATCAGTGGCAAAATATGGTTCCGACATCGTAATTTAACAGGATTTGGAGATGGGCTGTTTTTTAGTTACACTGGCATGGAAGGACTGCACGACTTTAATGGATCTTACTCATTACCACTAACAGCATACGATACCCGTCTCAATCTCTATTACCAAAACAGCGATTCGGATGTCGTAGAAAAGCCGATCAACGACATCTCTATTGAGAGTCGCTCGGAAACCTATGGCATTGCACTGTCCCATCCTTTTTACAGAACACCCAACCAAACCTTTTCTGCAACACTCGCTTTTGAATACAGACGCAGTAAGACCTTTCTCGATAACCAACCTTTTTCCTTCTCTTTAGGCGTGCCGGAGGAAGGCAATGCTAAAGGTGTGAGTAAAATCTCTGTGCTTCGCTTTACTCAAGAATGGCTAGATCGTAGTCAAACACAAGTCATTGCGGCCCGTTCGACATTGAATTGGGGAATCAATGCATTCGATGCAACTCACAATAGTAATGGTGATCCAGATGGTCAATTCTTTACTTGGCTAGGCCAATTCCAATGGGTTATGCGTCTGCCAATATTAGACAGTCAAATACTGTTTCGCGCAGATGCACAACTGGCTAACGACTCCTTGTTACCCTTGGAAAAGTTTTCTGTTGGTGGTCGACACAGTGTACGCGGTTATCGTGAAAACCAATTTGTAAGAGACAATGGTGCTACCACCTCTTTGGAATGGCGAGTTCCCATTATTCGCATCCCAATTCCCGGTCTCAGCAAAACAATGACGGATGGCAATGTACAACTGGCAACCTTCGTTGACTTTGGATGGTCAAAAAATAGCGACCTTGCATCACCCGAACCTAATACGATCGGCAGTTGGGGATTGGGTCTTCTTTGGGATCCATCGCCAATGTTGCACTCAGAGCTATATTGGGGCCTACCTTTTCGATCGATTAAAGAAGGCACAGAACATGATATTCAAGATTTTGGAATCCATTTTCAGGTTAATGCACGGTTATTATAGGCAACAGATTGAGCAAAGTATGTAATGCACTTTCTGGCACAAGGAGAATAAACTGATGAAAAACGGTACTCAAAAATTCTCGACACAAGATTGTTTGCTACTGATTATCATCTGTATTTTCAGCTCTTCTCTCCAGAGCGAAGTGACTCTCGATGGCTCTGTGGGAGCTGCTGGCACTCTTTCAGGTCCAAATTATCAAATCACTGAGGACTTGGGCCAACGTGCTGGTGGTAATTTATTTCACAGCTTTGGACAATTCAATCTTAACAACACAGAAAGTGCTGTGTTTAGTGGTTCAACTGACATCCAGAATGTTATTGGGCGCGTCACAGGTGGGCAAGCATCAAACATTGACGGCACAATACGTTCTACTATCTCAGGAGCTAATCTATATTTTCTAAATCCAGCCGGCGTAATTTTTGGTGAGAATGCGAGCCTTAATGTGCAAGGTTCTTTTCATGCCAGTACTGCCGACTATCTAGGGTTTAAAGATGGCGTGCATTTTAACAATGGCACAGCAACCATCAGCCCGATAATAACAACAGCTGCACCTGAATCCTTTGGCTTTTTAAACAGTCATCCTGCAGGCATTTCTGTCTCAAACACCGTGCTTAAGGTACCAACAGATTCAACACTATCCTTAGTCGGAGGGAACATCACGAGTAAAAACAGTTCACTCTACGCACCCAGTGGGCAAATTAACCTGGTGAGCGTTGACTCTGTCGGAGCAGTGATTGTGGATGAATCAAGGGTGGATACCACGTCATTTACTCAATTTGGAAATATTCATCTTAGTCATGACCCGAATGTTCCACGTGTTTCGATTGAATCAAAAACAAAAGCCGAAGTTGATGTTAGCGCTGATACCGCCGGAACAATATTTATTCGCGGTGGACAATTGATTATGGATAACACATTTATTGCCGCGAATACAACAAACGGTAATGGCGGTAATATTGATATTGCTTTAACAGGTAATTTAAATATCAACGGGGTTCCGAAAACAGATGATATAGAATCCCCCCCTCAAAGCGGTATTGATACCTTCGCATCAGGTGAAGGTAACGCAGGTAACATTATGCTGGACGTTGATGGAATTAAATTAACACATAGGACACGCATTAACTCAACAACTCATTCTACAGGTCAAGGTGGAGATTTGATAATCAATGCGAATTCTATTCTACTTGAGGGTAATGTGTCTGAATTTGTTCCTGGACTATTCACAGAAGCGAGAAATGCAGGCAACGCAGGAAATATAGTCATCAATTCTGATAATCTAGAAGTCAGTGATGGTGCTGTAATTCAATCATCTACCTCGGGTGCAGGTAATGCAGGTAATATGATGATTGATGCTGATTATCTAGATGTTTCTGATGGAAGCTCAATCGGAATTTTTACCAAGAGTTCAGGAAATACAGGTGATTTACAGATTGTTTCTGTGGATCCAAGAATTCATGATTCAGCCATAGTCAGTGTCTTTACGAATGGTTCTGGAAATGGAGGAAATTTAACAATTAATGCTAATACTGGTCAACTGGAAATTTATAATAATGGATTTATTGCGACTACTTCCCTTACAGAACAAGTTGATAATACTGGATCTGCTGGCAATATTTCAATAATAGCCAAGAGTATAAAAGTATTTAGTGGTTCATTGATTACCAGTATTCCCTTACAGGCCGATAAAGATGGTAATTTGATCATTTCTGCTGATTCCAGTGTAGATTCTGGCAATATTTCATTAAAAGCTGACCACATAGACATCTATGATGTTTCTGGCATTCTTACTACCAGTTTGAACGCAGGAAAAGGAGGTAATGTGAAAATTAATGCTGATTTTCTTAACATCTCCAATAAATCACTCATCAACGCCGCTACCGCAATTGCCGGTAATGCCGGAGAGATACAAATCAACGCAAAACACATAGAAGTCAGTCAATCAAACATAAGTGCAACTACAACAGGCACAGGTAAAAGCGGAGATTTAAAAATAACCGCCGACGACATTCTTTTGGATAATGGCGCATCGCTCGGTTCAAATATTGTTCGTGACAATTCTGACAAAACAAGACAGTCCGAGAGTAATCAATCTGGCGATATTGTTATCACATTATCTAACACGTTTCGTATACAGAACGGGTCAGCTATTACAACTGAATCAACTCAACCAGATGCAGGCAATATCAAAATAATCAATGGTAACAGTTTGCAGTTAAGTGATAGCAGCATTGAAGCCAGTGTTCGCGCCGATAATGGTAAAGGAGGTGATATTATCATTAATACTCCAATCGTGGCTTTCAACAACAGTAAAGTAAAAGCTGACGCTGCTGGAGGTCCAGGTGGTAATATCACTATTTCAGGCTTAGTCTTCGAATCACCCAGCAACGAGGTAACTGCCTCATCAGAAGTAAGCATGGATGGCTTACTCAGTCTAACACCAGATACCAACATCAGTGGTAGCATTGCGGTTCTTCCAGATACATTAATGAATGCTTCACAGCAGCTGAGTAAGCGATGTGCCGCCCGTTCCGGAAGTAACTTGAGTCGGTTTGTGGTAAAAGGGCGCGGTGGAATACCGGTTAAGCCTGGAGATTTGATACCATCAGATTTTTTGGATTATACAACGATTGATGAGACTCCACCTCAATATCCGATTAATAAAGGCGCGTCATTCCTGCATTCACCAGAGAATGATCGTGATACTTTATATTCAGGATTAGAAAAAAGCATCCTGTATTCAGCCATGAGGGTTGATTGCAATCAACAATATTAAGCTTGAGAAACATCATTTCATGCTGAACAAAACAAGCAGCGATTAATCAGATAGTGTATCTATCCTGTCATTCACTTTTGTTTATCTACAATGCCCATGCTGATAGCATTATTATTCATATGGGTAACTATTTCCTGTAATCCTGCTTGCTCAAGAAGTGCTGCTAAATTTTGAGTGTGTGTCAAGTTTTCAGGTTGCTTCTCAACTTGATTAACGAGACTAGTCATCGCTTCATACCATAATCCTGCTTGGGCGAAAATAGCAGGATGTTGTGCAATAGAGACTGCTTGAAGACTTGTCTCCAATACCTTATTGGGCTTAGCCAGTTTGACGTTTCCACTGCTAACAATATCAAGTGAACGTGCATTAGCATCTGACACTAATGCAATCGACCACCTGTATTCTACTTCTGGTATCAGACTGATGTTGTAGTCCGCTAATGGTATTTTCTGTATACCCCCTTTTGAGGGTTTATCTAACCGTGTTCGTAAAACAGGTGTTGTTGATTTATCAGAGCTCAACACAAATTCAATAAACTGATAAGATTTGGGAACCGGCTTGGATAGATACCAATAAAATACCGGCTGAGCATGGGAGGTTAATCCAGTATGCTCTGGCGTAAGCACCGATAACAACAAATCTTCATGGTCGATCCCACGCACAGCCATGCCAATCAGTCGATTGGCAGATGGAGCACCAAGAAATGGAGGAGTGTAAACTGGGCGCTGGGAAGGTTTTACCTGCTGATCATTAATATTAGACCGTACATCTGTTTTTTTCAGGATCGATCCTTCTGTATTTTCATCAGCTCCCAAGAGGCGTTTTTGAAGGTCAGGCTTGTGTAAATTCTCGGCAAATCCATTGGACGCCAAAAAGGCTATTCCGAGACAAAATATCCCAAGATAAAATAACAAGGTGACGTTGATATTCATAATTATTCTCTTACTATCTAGATAAATGTTCACGATACTGAGGAACAAGGATTTAATAATTACTGTTCATGCATAGGTAAGAATATGCAGCATTACTGAAAAAAGTCCGTCCGATAATGAGTTTCCGTCAATAAGATCATGGAAACCAAACCAGTTCTTTCCCTATAGCCCTATAAAAACACATTTTTGGTTTGTGGAGCTATGAGCTAGATCACAGGTCTGTTTTTTTTCACATATGGGGCGGCTTTATGGTTGTCTAAAATACAAACGTGCGTGGAATAACTTGAACAATGATGGTGCAGGATTTTTGTTGCTGATGAAACGATCTAAAGAGGCGCATAGTTGTTCTACGCAACGATTGAGATGGTTTCGTCAGGAGCAAAAAGACAAGCCAGAATGTTCACGTTATTTCATGCACGTTTCTAAGGAACGAGGATTTAAAGCCAATTACCAATCAACAAAAATGGTGACCAAAAGTAAGGGTGGTGATAGGCAGGTTTCTTAATGAGGTGAATTTGCGCTTTTTGTAATGCCTGGGCTTTTGATGTGTGGGTTGCTTTTAGTTGACGATAAAATTCAGTCACCAAATCAGCCGCCGCCAGATCGTTGATAAACCATAGAGTAGCAACGGCGCTTCGAGCACCGGCTTTGATAGCAATGCCGGCAAGTCCCAAGGCGGCCCGATCATCACCAGCTGCGGTTTGACAAGCGCTCAAGACAAGTAATTCCACCGGTTTATCACGAAATCTGCTTTGTCCAATAAGCTGCTCCAGCGCATCCATATTTAACTTTTTATCGAAGGTTAATACGAAGTTTTCCTGTGTATTGTTTTTGAATTGTCCATGTGAAGCAATATGGACAATATTATAAGAGGTGTTTTTTAGTTCTTTCTGGATTCTGTTCAGCAGGAATGCATTGTCCAATAACACTTGACCGCCAAGTGTTTTCTGAATGTTGGCTAGTTCTTCTGCAACATGAGGCAGGGGTGAAAACCCCTGAACAGCTTCCGATAAACCGCTAGCGAGAACATGGATTTTATTCAAATCCAGCGGCTTAGGGTCGGTTAAACTCAGACTTGGTGTGTTTGCGATAGCATATTTTTCGATCAGGAATGCTTCGCCGTCATGAAGCGCAGCCATGGGAATTGTTCGCAAGAATTCATCAGGCACCATTATCAATGTTTCAATCTGATGCGCATTTAATGTCGATTGGAGCGGAGCAATCAACCATTGATAAAGTTGTTGAGCTTGTGGAAGATATTCTCGTGTGGTGCGATTTTCCAGATTTTGACGAAAAAGCCGTACCTGCTGAGTGACATCAGCGCGGCTAACTGGAATGGTAAAACGTTTTATCCCCTCCGGTAAGCTAAGTAAAATCTCTGTACGGTCAGCAAGCAGTATCGGATAGATTGCTGCAGTCAGTTGATCAATAGTTTCCAGCGAACGCAACTTTTTCTGTAAACTGACAACGCAATCATCTTTAAAATAATCTTGTAATTCTGCTGCTTTTAACTGTTCCATGGTATTGCGTGCAGCAACCAGATTGTGTTGAATTTTGTCCTGGTCTGATAGTGTATCGTTAGATTGCAGTAACAAATCTGCTAACTCCAGATATAAAGGACCAATTTCCTCACGAAAGGATGATGTGCTTAGTTGTCGAACTGTAAAATCCTGGCGTACCAACTGCAATGTATTGATAGCTTGTTGATAGGCTTGAATAGCGGCTTTGGGTTCACTTTTCGCTTTCAGTATTTGACCTGTTTGCCACTGCCAACGATACAAAATTTCAGGGGCATTGATGGTTTCGATCGCAAAAATCGCCTGCCGAGTGAGCTGTAATGCCTCGTCATATCGATTCTCAGCCGCATAAAGATCACCTAGATAGCCCGTAGCGTAAGAGATCGCACGAGCGTCTGAAATACGTTTTCCGATAGCGCTTGCCTGTTTAAAAGCATGGTGGGCGAAAGGCTGCCAGAGACGTTGATTTGCATCATTGACAGACAAGCGCTGCGCTATCTGCCCCAGACTGATCCAGTGAAAGGCTTTATTATGATCATCGGCGATTTTCTCCAAATGCGCTTGTGCGATTAGTAACTTCACCTCAATAGTGTCAACAATTCCCATTTCAAAAGCTGCGATTACTGAATTAACCGATGCTTTTGCAGCAAGCATTTGATTTCCTGAAGAGTCAGCCAATTGAATACTCTCAGAGTAGGCTTCAACAGCCTGGTTCAATTTCTTCTGACGAACCAACAAATTGCCTTGGTTATTGAGTGTTGCGGCAAGGAGTCCTGGTGCGTTAGCAGCGCGAGCTTTCTCAATAGCCTGCTGAACAAAAACAGTGGCTCTTTGATGCTTTCCAGCAGCACTATAGGCTGCACTCAAACTATTAAATATATTGATTTTTTGACGTTGATCAGTCAATTTGTCAGTCAGTGTATTAGCCGCATTTAAAGCAATAATTGAAGCTGCGTTTTGACCCATGGCCTGATATGCATCACTGAGCCTGATCAAGGCTGTGATTTGCTTGGCTGTCTCACCACGACTGGCAAAAACATCTGCCGTCGATAACCAATGAACGATGGCATTTTCAAAATCACCGTGTTGAAAGGCTTTTTCAGCGTGCCCGTTGCGTATTTCAAATTCCTGCGTTGTGATGATGTTTGGCGTGGCAAACACTACATTGGCAGTAGCAACTAACACAATAAATCTGAATAAATAAACCACAAGGAGTCCTTCAGAAAGTAGTAATAATATTTGACTACACGCCGGATGGTTTTCCAGATATATCAGTATATACTCAATCTATTCATTGCAATTCAGAATTCAGCATATGCAAGTGATAAAATTCTTAAAAACACCTGGTATCGGGATCCCTTAGCCATACACTAAGGAGTGAGGATTTAATGAGAATAGATAAATGGTTATTTCACCTATCCTCCAAAAAAGATATTTATTTTCCCACATAGAGGAACGTGTAAGAAATTATTTCTTACACGTTCCTGCTCTATGAATGGATTAATGCTACTCAATAATAGCTTTCAACTTAACTTCGGAATAAGCATCAAATGCTACAATTGTGACATACCATCGACCCGCTGCCGGATTCTCCTGGTTACAAATTTCATTGTTGCCATTGAAGTAAGGACGACAATCAAAAGCAGATAAGGTTGGTTTTGAACCGTGACGAATATATAAATTAGCACTACCCAAGTTAGCATCACTTAATTCACCAGTAATGCTAATGACTAATCGGTTGGTACCCGCAGGAACGTCTATGTAAAAAGTGTCTTCGGCATCTTCCTCGGATTGTGTGATAGAAACCGATTGTCCTGTCACTAACAATGCGCCATCTGAATTATTGGTGGGAGTGTCATCAAGATTGTTATCGTCAATAGGTTCTGATGGCTGGGAAGGTTCTGTTGATGGTGACGTGTCAGACCCAAAATCATTGACTAGCAAATCGCATAGTTCGGTTTTGACATTCTCCATAGATTGGCTGAAACGAGGATAGTTTTGATCGTAGTAACTCGAACGGGCAAGTTGTCGAGCATTTCCTTTTAAGGTGTAATTAGCGTAGATTTTATGCTGTAAGTATTCCTTCATGTTGTTAAAGGGAACTCCACAACCATCCATCTCCCAAGATGTCTGGCTATTTCGCAGAATCGAATCAACTTGTGTATTGTTTTCGGCTAAATCTAACAGTATCAATAAAGTCAATTGTTCAGGCAGGTCACCGTTACCGACATTCCATCTAGTCTCTACGAAGGTATTCGTTGCATACTCCTGGGTTAATTTGTGTAATGGAAACTCATGCAAAGGGTCCAGCCCCCACAGCCGAACGATATCAATCCAACCAGTATCAAATCTGTTGGTAATACCTTCGGTCGATCCTCCCAGGGATTGTATAAGACTGGTGTAATTTATTCTATCTTCTGAAGAGAGTACTCCCTGACCGGCACAGTATGCCAAAGCCAGATATTCATCCCTCAGCTCACTATAAAGCTGTGAACGCTTAACACGCTTAAAAATGCTTTCAGCTGCTGCACTACCTATTTCGTTATTCGCTACAGTCAGGCTGATGCCATAATCGCGATCAGGCAAATCAATATACCGATCGATTTTAAAAAAATATTTCTCCCGGGTAATTAGGTTATGAAACCGATCTGAATTTTGCATTCCATTCTCAATGCGTGCCAACACAGATGCTTGTTGAAGTGTAACTCTTTCCTGTCTTTCTATGGTATCTGAAAAAAATCCGGGCCACTCCTGATAAGTTCCCCAAAAAGGTCGCATTGGGCCGTTGCTGTTTACGCCGCCTTGTCCATGGCATTGACGGCATTCACCGTTGTTACCTCCATCAGGGCTTAATACAGGAGGGCTGATATTGAAATCCAAAGACTTAAATTCCCAATCACCTTTCTCATTGAGATAGGCCATATCAACAACTTTGTAGCGTGGAGAAATCGGCATGGTATCCATGTTCATCATAAACCTGCCATCTGATCCGAACAACAATAGTCCCGGTTCTTCAGTACTGGTATGTCCCAAGCCACGTGTTTCCGCTACGAACGCATAATTTTTACGCATGTGTTCGGGTAAATGATCCATCAACTCTTTCACTGAGTTAATATTATTTTCCTGCACATAACCCATTATCTCATCCAAATCTGCCGGAAATTCCCCCGGTTCAGGTTCTGGATCCGGGTTGGAAATGGACACTTGAAACTCGGTAGGACTTAGCGGACATTCATAAGTATTGGCCGTTACATCTGCTGTAATGGTCAAAAACAAAACTCCAATGACCGAAATAATTGATGCTAGAGTTGATACTTTTCGTATTTTCATTTCGCACTCCTTTTTGATAACGAGGGACATGATATAAATCCTGAATCCAGAAGTTTCGAGAATAAGGGAGCTGGAAATAAATAATCGTCCAATATTGGGCAGGATTTTTGTTCGTATTCAAGAGGTAGTAACAGGCGCATAGCAGGCTATGTAACTGTTACTACAACGCAGAAGACGGACAAAAAGACCAGCAATATTGGATGATTATTTGTTTCCAGCTCCCTAATGTCAATCTATTGACTATCACAGGCTGGCAGGTATACTTTTTTCCAATAACCGAAATAAAATATACCTGGTAATCCCACTATGATAAGTTTTTAAACATCAGGCTCACAGATTCAGAATAATTGCTCACTACTGAATAAAACGGACTCGCAAAGTAACGCCAGAAAATGCTGGATCAGAGCGGACATGGATATAGTTCCAATTTCGTTGTACATTCTGAACCAGTATTTTTTCTTCATTTCCAGAATTACTGGATCTATGATCAAATACCGCACTGGTTGGTCTGCTGTCATGTTTGTGCAATAAATTGCCATTTCCACTACCGTGGCTCAGTATAATTTCCAACGTAGATCCCACCTTGTCATCGGGTACAAAGAGAGCCATTTGTTTTTGATCACCATTGGAAACATCTTGCAAACAGACTGCGTTATCTGCAGTTAAGTGAATGTTTCCAACAGGAGTCTGCCCTTGCTGGCAGGCATCGACGATCTGATTGACTGGGTCATTGGGTATATTGGCTGCAGGATCATCAACAGGTTGAGTTGGGAGCACAACAGGTGTTATTGGTTGCAATGTATCTGTTCCTATCTCACTGGTTAACAGGTCACATAGCTCGGTTTTGACATTCACCATGGACTGGGTGAAGCGGGTATAATTAATATCATAGTAACTGGAACGAGCCAGCTGTCTTGCATTGCCTTTCAAGGTGAAATTTGCATAGACTTTATGTTGTAAGTACTCCTTCTGATTGCTAAAAAGCGTTCCACAGTTAGTCATTTCGTAAGACGATTGATTATTTCGCAGAATGACATCGACCTGTGGATTCTGTGCGGCCAGATCTAACAGCACCAGTAGAGTTAACTGCTCGTCAAGATCCCCGCTACTGGCATTCCATCTGGTATCGTTTACGGTAGTCGTCGCATGCTCTTTAGTCAGTTTATGTAATGGAAACTCGTGCAGCGGATCAAGCCCCCATAACCTGACAATATCTATCCAGCCATTAAATAGACTTGCAGATAATACAGAAGTGGTTCCACCCAGGCTTTCAATCAAATTGGAGAGGTTGGTTTTATCCTCCGGGGAAACTTCTCCGACACGTCCACAGTATGCCAAGGTCAGATATTCTTCCCTCAGTTGGTTATAAAGTGGAGAACGTTTGGCACGCTTGAAAATACTTTCCACTGCAGCGCTTCCCATTTCGTTATTCGCTACAGTCAAGCTGTTTCCATATTGACGATCAGGTAAGAAAATCGGCTGATCAACTGTGTCAAAAAATCGAAATGTGGGAATAATACTGTGAAATCGTTCCTGATTTTGTGTGCCATTTTTTATGCGTGTTAGCGCAGCAACTTGTGCCTGCGTAATTTTTTCCCCGCCTTGTCCGTCGTCTGAAAAGATGCCAGGCCAGTCGAGGTAATTTCCCCAGAAAGGACGCATTGGACCGTTACTGTCTACGCCACCTTTACCATGACATTCTCGGCACTCAGCATTATTGCCACCATTAGGACTTAAAACGGGCGGACTGGTACGAAAATCCAGAGACTTGAATTCCCAGTCACCTGCCTCATTTAGGTAAGCAATGTCGACAACTTCATAAAGAGTGGAGCTCGGTATGGTACCGATATTCATCATAAATTGGCCATCTGATCCGAACAGCATAAGTCCAGGCTGATCGGCACTGGTTTCATTCAAACCCCTGGTTTCCGCCACGAAAGCGTAATTTTTACGCATATGATCTGGCAAATGATCGAGCAATTCTTTTACCGTGCCGATATTGTTTTGTAGTACATAACCCAGTATTTCATCCAGATCTGCTGGAAATTCGCCTAATTCAGATCCAGGGTCGGGATTGAGAATGGCTACCTGAAATTCGGTAGGGCTGAGTGGACAGTCAAAATAACCGTTCGCAGCATTAACCACCGTGGTTGCAAGTAAAATACTGAGTATTGAAATGATCGGTGCTAGATGTTTTGCATTGCGTATTTTCATGTCACACTCCTTGGTCATGTCACCATAACGTTTTAAGAAACAAAACTTTCTCGAATTAAAGGAATAACCAAAAATTCGGATAGAGAGATATCCTCATTGATGCCCAGAATATGCTGTTATATAGATAGCTATAGGCCCAATTCTTATTGCTGTATACCAATATAAACACAGGCTTGATTAGGCGACCTATGATCTAGATCACAGGTGGTTATATAAATTTGATTGATTTTTTTAACAACTGATCGCAAGCTTAAAAATAGCGTTCTAAGTACCTGAGCATCATTAATTTAACAATTTTGCGCAGGATTTTTTTTCATCTTCAAGGCGCAACAACTTAGCTCTAGTGAGCTATGTAACTGTTGTTGCAACGCCGAAGATGAGAAAAAAGACCAGTAAAATGTTAAATTAATGATGCTCAGGTACTTATACATATTCGTGTGCAAATACACGCCAATCCAGATCGATAATGGCTATCAACAGCCGTCTTCAGGATTAGCCAATCGATTGAAAATCTGTTTGGTTGGATTCAAAATAAAATGGAGAACGAGAAGTGAGGATTTAATAACTTTCGAATTTTAACTTGTCCTTTGGCCCCACAGAAGCGCTAATAAAATTGTTACATAGGTGTCAATGAGCACTTTCAACGCAGCTATTGGAATAAATAGAGGGTAAGCTGAGTAGTAACAATTACTTTTGCTAAACTCATTAATATTGGAAACTGTCTGCTGAAGCTGGAGGTTTTACCCACCAAGGAGAGACAATACATATAGAATATTACAGATATACAACAAAAGTCTCAGGGTCTTAATTTCAAACCCTGAGACTTTTCTAAAGAACTCTAGATAAAGATCAGGTTTTTTTACTCAACACCTCCTTGACACTTCATCCATGTGGCACCTGATCCAGCACCGTCATTGCTATGTTCGATCTTGGCATAAAAATCGAGATCTTCCCAATCATTGTTATCAAGCAATGTGTGGGTCTCATTATCGCCTTGACCAGTATATTCAATAAAATCATCTTTTTGAGCGAATGATTCTATGATGTTTATTTCAGCCAGAATGCCGATATCAAAAAAACCATCTCCACTAAAGTCAATTGGAATATTGCCACACACTCCCTGGGTTTCATCTAGATTACTTTCATCTAATGATAAGCGTGTACCATTGGAAAATCCGATTATCCCATCAGGCTGGGAATCGCAACTTGAATCAGAATCAATTCCTGGAAATTGAAAGCGATAATTCATAACGGAGTTATAATTGGGCTTGTAATTCATATCAGGCCCACTATTTAAAAATTGACCACCCCCATGTCTTAATCCTAAATTATGTCCTAGTTCATGCATTATCGTACTTGCAATCACTAGCTCAGTCGTTGCACCAGGGTGAAAATTCTCTTCTCCACAGCGTGTTGCTACAATCGTATCATCACCAGGTAATTCAGATGTTCCTGAAACAGTGTTACTAAATTCTCCAAATGCGTGTGCCAATAAAACACGATAAAAATATCCACGACGGTTAGCATCAAAATTTTGATTTTTTATGTTTTCAAAGTATATTCCATCTTGTTGACTGTTCGCATCGGGTGTACCATCAATAATTCCATCGTTATCATCGATAAAATTCCCGCCAGTAAACAAACCACCCTGGCCATAATCATGGATGACATTCACTCCAGGTTGTCCATCCGGATTGTTGATGAGATCAGCAGGCGCTGTAGAAAAACCAGCCGAGACAAGGTTTACTATCGCTTCAGTAGGTCGATGTGAATGTGGTTCACCAGAGTTACAAGGAAACTCGTCTTCAAACCAGTCATACTCAACTAACAAATCCTTATGAACAGGACTGACACCCATACCAGGTAAATCAAGACCTGCCTGAGTACCCAGAACTTCATCGCCATCATTAATTGCGTCACCATCCGTATCTGCTTTGTTAGGATCAGTTCCTGTATCAAAGTTACTCAGGAATACTCCTGTATTTGTTTCATAACAATCTGGCAATCTATCGTTATCAGAATCTTTAGATAGATCACAACTACTGTCTGTATCCACAGTAAAATTCAGGATATCACTCCATATGCCATTGGTTCCATCATCAGCTTCAGTTCTGATTTCCCATGTAGCAGGGCCATCTGCAAAGACTGAATCCGATTTACTATACAAACATGTACTGGTTGTACAACCTACAATATTATTAACTTTGACTTCACCTGACGAGTCAACTGCATAAATAGCATAGCTAGTGAAACCTGGCACTGGCTCCCAAGTGAACGTTGGTGTATTCGTGTTAATAGTTCCATCTGGTGTCAACTGTTTCGGTATGCCGGAAACTGGAGGATTGACATTACTGGTATCCACTGTGAATTCCAGAATATTACTGTCCGGGCCATACTCATCGTCTGCAGTCAGGACAAGCCAATAGCCACCTGAACCCTCTGCAAATGTGGCGGGTGCGTGCGTATACGAACAGTTTCCTGTCCCAGAGGCACAGCCAGCTGTATCAGCGCCTACGATATTCCAGATTTGTAGCACATCTTCAGCATCTCTTGCATACAGCGCATAATATGTTGTGTTTGGCACGGCTGTCCATGTAAAAGTCGGCTGATCTGTATCAATCGTACCACTCGGAGATAAAGCTGTTGGTGCTTGTGTCGCCGGCGTTGTTTCTCCTGTATCCACTGTAAATTCCAGAGTATTGCTTTCTGGGCCAAAACCTCTGTCAAATATAGTGACATTCCAGAAAGCACCTGTGCCTTCTGCAAAAATAGCAGATGGATGAGTATACGAGCAAGATCCAGTCCCGGATGCGCATCCAGCTTGGTTAGCACCCACAGCTCTCCAGACTGGAAGTTCACCAGCAGCGTCTACGGCATAAACCAAATATACCTTGGTTTCAGGCACTGCAGTCCACGTGAATGTTGGTTGATTGGTACTGATTGTTCCACTCGGAGATAATGCTGTGGGTACACCAGCTTCTGTGGATGCTGCATTTGATATTGAAATAAATAATAGCAAAGATAATATAGGAATAAAATATTTCATAGTATTTCCTCTTTATGACTACAATAGATTAATGTGCTGCAATCCATCAATGCAATCCCAATCAAGGATTGCATTAGAGTTGACCATTGGCATCAGAAAATCGGTAGTACTGCTACCAGGCTGTATAACCACTCATTATACGTATAAAAGTTATCGAATTCAGAACACCAACAAGATAAATAATTTTCATTTTATTTCTGTATTTAATATTTCAATTATCACCTCCATCTTATTTAAAATGCGAACAATAAAACCATTAATTTCGTTAACGTAATGACTTTCATGGTTAAAATTAAACAAACAAATAAAACTTAAGAGTATTGATTAACTGTTTTGTTGTTATTGTTCATGATGGCATCTTCTTTATTAAACGGAGGCTTTGAATAGACTTGCCCGCATTTCTCTCTCTGATGAGCCCTCGCGAGCTATTTGAGTCCACAAGAAATTTTCTTCCGTCAGAACTACACACGGTTATTCCACTCCTTCATAAAACTCCTTGTGAATCCAACTAGCCAAGCGATCATTTCATCAACTGGTGACAATTACGGGCTAGGATATTCTGAGCAAACAGATGGTCTTTAATTATTTAAGTTAACAGTAAAAATAACAGATGAAGTTACCTCTGACCCCTGTGAATTTTTACATCATCTAACATATTTACAATGCTTTATATGATTGAACACTGATCTTACAGTTATTAGGTTATCTAAAACTATTAATCCAGGTTTTATTACGGTGTATCAATATAAACACAGACTTGGCTAAACACCTATGATCCAGATCACAGGTGTTTCTATCAATTAGATTTATTTTCTCGAGAAATCGTGGGTAGGAGGCTATTACCGACCACATGTTGATATTGTATGTCAGTGTTGTAATTGGTGTTCTGGTGAAACATGTTTAATTTGGTGTGCTACATTATTCAGACTGGTGCAGTCACAATTGCTAAGCCAGGAATATTGAACCTAATGAAGAAAAAAGTATGAAGCACAAAGGAAATTCTTGAGATAACGTGCAGACTAAGGGATTTTTTCGGAGTTTAAACAATGAATAACTGAATTACGAACAAATTTGGTAACTTCTCATTATCCACAGGCGGTAGCCTGGAGAATATCTGCCATTGGAGCAATTTGTTTCGTCTTTCCTCTTCGATCAGTAAGACAATCCCAGAGTGAAATGCCCTACTTGCGTCAGAGATGGCGACAGCATCGATACAACCTGCGCCAATTCAAGAAGCTGTATCGAACAATACATTAAGCTGCGTCATTCCACCCTCAAAAACAATGACAAACAACACGCACGTAGTGTAAATTCGTGAACCTCACCATCAGGTATATTGACTTGGCACAAACCTATCTTGATCGAGTGACTGTGAGTGATGTGTTGTTGAAAGACACCTATGAAATACCCGAGGTTCTATTGCTTGAGCTCAACACCTTCAGTCAACATGCGGTGTGCCAGATTGATCAGAATTGTAAGTTTTTCACACTCTGGTCATTGACATTGCCCGTTACAAATGATTAAGCTAGCGCATAATAACTAAATGCAGGCTGATTGCTCACACGTGTGCATACAACTAACGAGGCAAGTTCATGAAAATAAAGCGTAGACTGGTGATAATCGCACTAACTACCGTCATTAGTGTTTTACTTGTAAATAATCCGTATGCAAGAGGAATTTTAGGGCATGATGGTGGTGATCGTAGTTCTGAGGAAAATGAGAAATGGTTAAAAAATGGAATAAAACAACTCCATCTGGCAATCAAAGCAGCAAATAATGGGGATCAATCGATGTCTCTCAAACATGGCAAAGATACCATGTTAGCAATGAAAGAAATTGCCAGTGAAGGTTGGGCTCCGAAGCTGGAAAGTTGTTTTAAAAAGTTACGTTACGGTATAAGAGCATCCGATAAAGGAGATCTTGAAAAGGCCTCTATGAATTATCAACTCGCTTTGAAAAAAGTGGAATCTCTTAAGTTTGGAGACTTAATCTGGACACATGATAGCTTCTTGGGCATTGGTGACCACAAAGGAGATTGAATAATCATTACATTCTATTCAATGCCCACTTGACCAAGAAAGACAGAAAAATCACCATAGCACGTCAGAACCTCGAGCAACCCATCATCGTGTCCTGCAAGATGACAGTAACACTTGACCAGAGCCAGTTCTCAATGCGTTTAACCAGCATAGCCCCACCGTGTTAAGGGACACCAAACGCCCGCATGAGGCCATAGCCCTCCTGCAACCCATTGAAATTTAAATACAAAAAAAAGGATAGCTGACGATACAAAATGTATCTTATTGCGACAGTCTAAGCGGTTCTTCTTTTCTATTCTAGCGTTTTGCCTTTCTCATCTGACAAACTGTCTTTGATTAGCGGCTGTTTTTCTATTGATCTTTCTTGTTGCTGAACAGGGTCGTTGCTTACGGTTTTTTCTTGAGTCGCTGAACCGAAATAAAAGCCTATAATTGTGCCGAATATTCCGATTAGCAAACTTAGAACCTCCTTGCCACGATCGAATCGTTCTTTAGCATCATCACCTGTTAGAAATATCGCACTCAGGGTCAGTAATAAAGCGATCATTACCGTGCCTACGGCGAATAACAAGGTGATCATCCCTCTCGCATAATCAACATTGGCTATCCCCACTTCTCCAGGTGCTGCGGTTATGTAGACAAAAAGCATCGCAAGAACAACAGCGATAGACACAATACCAGGCAATGTGGTGACCTGATGAAACAGTGTTGTTAGCTTATTTTTTGAATGTTCCGATTTGGGTTCTGGCATAATAATTTCCTCCTGATTGCTAGAATTGATGGAAACACCTGATACTACATTAACAATGAACGACTTTCATACATGATTAACTTCCTTTAAGGAACGCGCATGAAATAACTTGAACAATTAACGTAGGCCATTTTTGTCAAATTACTGTTCATATTCAAGGCGCGAAAACAGGCGCTTAGTGAGCCATGTAACTGTTTTCGCAACACTGATGATCAAAAAGACAAGTCAATTGTTCAAGTTATTTCATGCACGTTCCTAAGTAATGCTTTCAGCTATTAGAGTTAGTCTTTTTACATTGCCTTAGGTGGTTTGACGAAACAAAGTGACCAACCTTGCTGGTTTTTTTGCTCCTGACCAACGCAATCTCAATCGTTACGTAGAATGACTATGCGCCTCTTGAGATAGCGTTGGTCAGAAACAAAAATCCTGCGCAATCTTGGTAACTTTATTCCGTCAAACCACCTTACAGTAATTGAAGTAGACAACATTATCTGTGAACTATTACCATTGATTTTTCTCAAACTTGAATGCATTCCATGCTCTGGATTCACCAAGAGTCAACATTGTAGGCATGCTTTTAACTACGTAAATAGCATCGTTCCATTAGCCATGCAGCGTGAGCAAAGCTGTTGTAAAATTAGCTGATACTTCATTGAAAGACATATTCCCGATGGCTGATGTGCAAATTTTTTCGATTCGTTTGTTGCTGTTGTTCAGTTGCATACTGACTTTAAGTGCAACAGTTAACGCGAAAACCATTGGTCATGCCGAGGTCTCTTCAAAACCAACAAGGATTACCATGCCTCATTCACCAGAGTTACAACAGCGTCTCCAGCAGTCGCTTGCTGCTAAAGGTGCAACTTATAAACCACGCACCGAACATTTGCAGACAGATGGCAAGCCGGTTTATTTGAACCGCTTGATTCTGGAGGATTCTCCATATCTAATCCAGCATGCTCACAACCCTGTTGATTGGTACTCATGGAGTGACGAGGCGTTTGCCGCTGCAAAACGTGAGAACAAGCCAATTTTTCTGTCGATAGGTTATTCAACCTGCCATTGGTGTCATGTGATGGAGGAAGAAAGTTTTGATAATCCGGCAGTCGCCAAAATCCTCAATCAACATTTTATAAGTATCAAGGTTGACCGTGAACAACGACCCGATATCGACTCTGCTTATATGACAGCAGTGATGATGATTACTCAGCACGGTGGCTGGCCTATGAGCAGCTTTCTCACACCTGAAGGCAAGACTTTTTTTGGTGGAACATATTTTCCACCAGATCGATTTTCTGAACTACTATCGCAAATAGCTCAGGCTTGGGAGCAACAACCTGATCAACTAAATACTCAGGCAGAGCGTATTGCTCAAGCAGTTGCAAATCACAACGAAGCCAAAGCCAAGGGCGAAGCAATTACAGATGCTCTGACAAAGCAGGCTGTTCAGGAAAATCTTGATAGTTTTGATGCGCGTTTTGGTGGTTTTAGTGCAGCTCCAAAATTTCCGCATGAACCAACATTGCTATTTTTGCTCGATCAGAATCGTCGTCATATCGATCAATCTGTTACCACAGCGCTCAGAAAAACACTGGATGCGATGGCTCAAGGTGGTATTTATGACCAGATTGGCGGTGGTTTTGCTCGCTATGCAACTGATGCGCACTGGTTAATTCCTCATTTTGAGAAGATGCTCTATAACCAGGCTTTACTTGCTCGAGCTTATACACAATCCTGGCAACAAACTGGCAATGACGCTGATCAAAGAGTTGCGCGTCAGACTCTGGATTATGTGCTGCGTGATATGACCACACCTTCAAATGGATTTTATTCTGCCACCGATGCTGACAGTGAAGGTGAAGAAGGTTTGTTTTTCTTGTGGACTACTGAGCAGATCAACACATTGTTAAAGCCTGATGATGCAACATTTGTAATCAAACTGTTTGGTATCAGCAAACAAGGTAATTTTGAAGGCCAGAATATTCTCAATTTACCAGTTTCTCTGGCTACATTTGCAGAACAAAGCAAACTGGCAATTGCCGAAGTCTATCAACGTCTCGATAAAATTCGCGAAATCATGCGCTTGGAACGCGAAAAACGCATTCACCCACTGCGTGATGATAAGGTTGTTACCGCATGGAATGGCATGATGATTACTGCACTTGCCGAAGCCGGGGATGCTTTGCAAGAACCGCGTTACACCAGTGCTGCCATCAAGGCTGCTGAGTTTTTGTGGAAGCTTCATCGCAAGCCGGATAACTCATTGTGGCGAGCATCATTGAATGATAATGCCTCTATACCGGCTAGTCAGGAAGATTACGCTTATCTGGCAGAATCTTTTTTGAGTTTATATGATGTTAGCGGTGAAACTCACTGGTTGGAGCGTGCTAAAGCGCTGACTGATACCATGTTGGAGAAATTCTGGGATGCTAAGGAGGGTGGTTTTTTCATGAATGAACCATCTCAAGCTGTACCTATTCTGGCGCGTCCTAAAGATCTTAACGATGGTGCGATTCCTTCCGGAAACTCAGTTGCCTTACGCGTACTGGCGATGTTGACCCGGCGCACTGACGATCTGAATTATGAAAATCGGGCTCGCAACACACTTGGAGCGCTTGCCGGATCAGTTAAAACCTATCCTGCCAGCTATGGTTATTTACTGATGGGGCGAGATGAACTGGAACACGGCGCAACAGGCAGCATTCAATATGCTGCAAAAGGTGCGGTTCGTATTACTAGCAAGAACACGCAAAATGGTGTTGTGACTATCTCGTTATCAATGCAATCAGGCTGGCATATTAATGCACATAAACCGCTGGATGCTGATTTAATTGCAACTACGATTACACTACCTGAAACTGAAACAGGTTGGTTATTGCAATCTGTGATTTATCCAGAACCGGTTATCAAAACGCTGCAATTTCAGCAGCAACCGCTGGCGTTATACGAGGATACTGCTAGTTTGCAAGTGCAACTAAAAGCAACGGCACAACACAATCATCTCGTCCCGCTACAAATCAATTTACAAGCCTGTAATGATCAGCATTGTCTGGCGCCTGAAACCATTACTCTACATATTTCTTCAATTCAGAAAGTAACACTGTGAGAAAAACACGTATTGAAAAAGACAGCATGGGTGAGTTAGCCGTTCCGGCTGATGCACTCTATGGCGCGCAAACTCAACGCGCAATCAATAACTTTCCGGTCAGTGGTATTCCCCTACCAACTGAGTTTATTAAAGCCGTGGCGCAAATCAAAAAAATCGCCAGTCAAATTAACCAGCAATTGGGCTTGCTTGATGAAACCAGAGCAGCTGGTATTGAACAAGCCGCTACTGAAATTATTGATGGACAGCATTTAGATCAATTTCCAGTCGATGTCTTCCAAACCGGATCTGGTACCAGCACCAATATGAATGTTAACGAGGTCATTGCTACATTAGCAACGCGCTATTGTGGTGAGCCTGTCAGCGCCAATGATCATGTCAACATGGGGCAAAGCAGCAACGATGTGATCCCAACTGCAATTCATCTCAGCGCAGCGTTGCTGGCTCACAACCATTTAATTCCAGCACTCAAAACATTGCTGGAAACACTTGAACTAAAGGCCAAAGAATTAGATAGAGTCGTCAAAACCGGGCGAACTCATTTAATGGATGCCATGCCGATTCGTCTGGATCAGGAATTAGGCGCATGGGCAGCACAAATCCGACATGGACTGGATCGGCTTCATGATACGTTACAGCGAGTCTATGCTATTGCACAAGGCGGAACAGCAGTTGGCACCGGCATCAATGCCCACCCGCTATTTGCAGAGCGTTTTGCCCAACAACTTGCAATCGAAACCCGACTGGCTTTTCATCCCAGTGAATCATTGTTTGAAAGCCTGAGCTGTCAAGATGCAGTCGTTGAGTTATCCGGTCAGCTCAAAGTCATTGCAGTCAGCTTGATGAAAATCGCCAATGACTTACGCTGGATGAATAGCGGCCCACTTGCCGGTCTCGGCGAAATCAGCTTGCCAGCCTTACAACCCGGCAGCAGCATCATGCCAGGCAAAGTTAACCCGGTTATTCCAGAAGCAGTCACCATGGTTGCAGCGCAAGTGATTGGCAATGACACCACCATCACTATCGCCGGACAATCAGGTAATTTTCAACTCAATGTCATGTTGCCAGTGATTGCTTATAACGTATTACAAAGTATAGAATTGCTCGGAAATGCAGCAATCTTGCTGGCAGAAAAAGCAATTAAAGGCTTTGAAGTACGAGAAGACACACTGCAAAACGCCCTGGGCCGAAACCCGATTCTGGTCACCGCACTCAATCCCATAGTCGGTTATTTAAAAGCAGCTGAAATTGCCAAAACAGCTTATCAACAAGGTCGTCCTGTGATTGATGTAGCCGAAGAGCTTACCGATATTCCGCGTGAGAGACTGAGTCAACTGTTGGAACCCGTACAATTGACGAAAGGTGGAGTAGAGTCAGAGGCCTAGACATATTGCACGAAATTCAAAAAATTTTGATTTATTTATTAAATCAGCATTTCAATTTTAGCGGAATGAACAATTTCTGGCGCACTTTTCAGGGGTTTAAGCGGGGTGTGAGAAATGAGGCTAACCAGTCAGGCAGCTACTGTTGACTGGATACTGTTGACTGGATACTGTTGACTGGATACTGTTGCCTCTGCATGAGGGTATATCTAGAACGTGTTCACATTCAGATAATAATCGGTGTACATAATGGCTAATAATTCGCATTCACGATGCTTGATAATTGATGATCACCATGAGTAATCATATGCATTCAGTGAAACTTCAGCTAAAAAATAACTGGCAGATTATTAAATTATTTATGGTGATCACTGATAGCCCTATATACTATAGCGCTCTATTTCCTATTCACTTCTAAGTAGCATTTTGCCTCCATACAATCAAACACCCCACACACTATCAGGTTCCTCTGCTTATTTAAGGTTACTAACATACGTTCGACCTTATACAGGCATCTTCGCACTGAGTATGATCGGCTTCTTGATCTACGCAATTACCCAGCCCGCAGTCGCGGTGTTGTTACAAAAAGTCATTGACGCAATGGATGCCAAAACACCAAACCTTGTTTACTGGATTCCACCTGCGTTTATTGCTGTTATTGCCGTACGCAGCATTGGTAGTTTTATGGGCAACTACTTTTTAGCACGTGTATCCAACAGTATCGTTCATACCTTGCGCTGTGAAGTGTTTGATCATTACACGACACTTCCAGCCAGTTATTTTGACAACGAAAACCCTGGGCATATGATTTCTCGGGTTACTTACAACGTTACCCAGGTTACTGATGCAGCAACCGATGCTTTAAAAGTAATGGTGCGTGAAGGATTAACAGTCATTACCTTGCTTGGATATATCACTTGGTTAAACTGGCAATTGTCATTGATTTTTCTCGCTTTAACACCCATTATCTGGTTGATTGTGCGCAAGGCGAGCAAGCGTTTTCGTAAAATCAGTCATAAAATTCAGTCCTCAATGGGCGATGTAACCCATGTCGCATCTGAATTAATTCACGGCTACCGTGTGGTGCGCAGTTTTGGCGGTGAAGACGATGAGAAACGCCGTTTTCATCAAGCCAGCCATATGAACTTCAAGCAATCGTTACGCTTGGCAATCGCCTCTGCCATCCATACGCCACTACTGCAACTCATCGTGACGATTGCGATTGCGATTCTTGTAGCACTAGCTCTTTCGATGATGACTGGTGCTAGCACCGGAGAATTTATTGCTTATATCACAGCCGCTATTCTAATACCCAAGCCAGTACGTCAGCTCAGCTCGATTAATTCCAAAATACAAAAAGGAATTGCAGCTGCACAGAGTGTCTTTGAGGTGCTCGATCAACCAGGCGAGCTGGACTTAGGACAGCAGACCATGAGCAGAGCAACTGGTAAAGTGGTGTTTGACAATGTCAGTTTTGGTTATCCCAATACAGAAGTAGCTGCATTACATGCGATTTCTTTTATTGCTGAACCAGGGCAAACCATTGCTTTAGTTGGTCACTCCGGCAGCGGTAAATCAACGCTAATAAATTTACTGCCACGCTTTTATGATGTCAGTAACGGAGTGATTCAACTTGATGATGTTGATATTCAACAGTTAGCCCTGACAGATCTGCGTCGGCAAATCTCACTAGTGCCACAACAAGTGAGTTTATTCAATGATACGATTGCCCATAACATTGCCTACGGCTCACTGTACGATGCCACAACTGAGCAAATAGAAGCCGCAGCAGAAGCCGCAAATGCCATGGACTTTATACGCAACATGCCTGCTGGACTTGACACTTTGGTTGGTGAAAATGGCGTTCGACTTTCGGGTGGCGAACGCCAACGTCTGGCAATAGCACGTGCTTTATTGAAAGATGCTCCATTGTTAATCCTAGATGAAGCCACATCAGCGCTGGATTCAGCCTCAGAACGAAAAATACAGAATGCCCTGGAACATGCGATGGCAGGTCGCACGACCATTGTTATTGCACATCGGCTATCGACCGTAGAAAAAGCGGATAAGATTCTGGTACTAAAACACGGCAGAATTGTTGAATCCGGCACGCATCAACAGTTGCTGGCATTAAATAAACATTACGCCCGACTTCATCAATTGCAGTTCAGGGATCAGGCTGAAAACTCAGAACTCTGACTTTCATCAAAATACTATTCGTGTATAATTGTTCGGCTAATCGAAATGATTTCTTGGTCAGGTGTGTATGGAGGGATGCTAATTATTTGGCATTGTTTCGGTTACAGTATTATTACTATGGTCATTACTGTAATCGTTATATGTTGGATGAGTCCAATTCAGATTATCCCCAAATCATCCGAACTAATTTGTCAACCTGGCCATCTTGATTAAAAGTAATTACTCAGCTAAATAGGTAACTGCTCAGATTGCCCTCTATTTTATTCAAGAGCAAGGTGAAAGCGCGGAGTTTATAGGTATAAATGAGTACTTTCAACGCGGCTATTGGATAAAATAGAGGGTAAGCTGAGTAGTTACAATCAAATGAGTATTCCGAAACATAGCAAAGCATATGTTGCCGGGCAGGGTATCAACGAAGAAATGATCTGTTGGCACATTCAGAAAGCGCCTCCAAATGCATCACAGCTTAAACAATTCAGATCAACATGGCTTGCTCTCTTTATTTTCTATGGAATCACCTTTGTTTGTATTTATACTGGAATCAGAAAACATCATAATGCTTTGAAATCGACACCGTAATTGTTCAAAATACCGCTGCAAGGCTTCAGAACATCAATTATTAATCAAGTAATCCATATCAATATGCCAACTCGAACATTTAAACATAGCAATTTGTGCACCACATTTACCGATGTCCCAGCCTTGGGCATGGATAAAGACTCGTTATTAAAAGACATCAAACATCATTACTCACACTCACTGGCTAGAGATAAAAGTTGCCAGTCGGTGTTTTATGTTTACTCAGCAGTCGCCTTGGCAATACGTGATCGACTGATGGAGCGCTGGAGAGATACGCATTATGCACAAGATGATGCGGATAGTCGCCAAACCTGTTATCTATCACTAGAATTTTTAATGGGGCGCTCTCTCGGCAACTCTATTTTGAATCTTGGGCTTTGGGACGAAACCACGGCTGCACTGAAAGAGCTTGGTGTTGATATTGCCGAACTGATTGAAATTGAGCCAGATGCCGGTCTCGGCAATGGCGGTTTAGGACGACTCGCAGCATGTTTTATAGATAGTTGCGCAACCTTGCAGTTGCCGGTTAAAGGCTACGGGATTCGCTATGAATATGGCATGTTCCGTCAAGAAATCCACGAAGGCCATCAGATTGAAGAACCCGATCGCTGGTTGCGCAACGGTCATGTCTGGGATATTGAACGCCCGGAACTGACACGGCGCATCAAGTTTGGTGGACACACTGAGTTATTCACTGACAACAATGGCGTTTCAAGTCGTCGCTGGGTCAATACCCGCGATGTATTGGCCGTGCCTTACGATGTACCAATCCCAGGTTTTGAAAACGGCACAGTTAACACCCTCAGGCTGTGGAAATCAGAAGCGACTGATGAATTTGATCTGGGCGAATTTAATGCCGGCAGTTACACCGAATCGGTTGCCGATAAAAACCTGGCTGAAAACATCACCATGGTACTTTATCCCAATGATTCCAGCGAAAACGGCAAGGAACTGCGCTTACGCCAACAATACTTTCTTGCATCCGCTAGCGTGCAGGATAAGCTCGACAAATGGATCAGTACGCATGGCGAAAATTTCGATACCTTTGCCGAGAAAAACTGTTTCCAACTCAACGATACCCATCCAACTATTGCCATTCCTGAGCTGATGCGTTTATTCATGGATGAGTATGGAATGGGTTGGGAAAAAGCTTGGAATATCACCAGCCAAACCATGGCATACACCAACCATACTCTGCTTCCTGAAGCACTGGAGCGCTGGTCTGTGCGTATGCTTCAAGATTTACTACCTCGTATTCTTGAAATTATTCTGGAAATCAACGCACGTTTTCTGGCGGAAGTGTCTAAACGCTGGCCGGCACAACTGCATAAATTACAACTGCTATCCATAGTTGAAGAAGGTGGAGAACAGCAAATTCGTATGGCTTATTTAGCCATTGTCGGTAGTTTTTCAGTGAATGGCGTTGCACAATTACATACTGACTTGCTCAAAGCAGGATTATTTAGTGATTTTTATGAACTCTGGCCTGAGAAATTCAACAACAAAACCAATGGTGTCACACCTCGACGCTGGATTGCATTAAGCAATCCCACTCAGACCAAATTACTCACGGATACCATTGGAAAGAGTTGGTTGACTGACTTGACACAACTCTCAAAACTCACACCTTATGCCAGTAAAGCGAAATTTCAGAAACAATGGCAAACCGTCAAACAAGACAACAAATTACGCTTAAAAGACTATATCGAGGAATCAACTGGAATTGTAGTCAATCCAGAAGCACTGTTCGACGTACAGGTAAAACGCATCCATGAATACAAGCGTCAATTGTTAAACGTATTGCATGTGATTTATCGCTACAATCGAATCAAAAACGGTGACACAGCAACTATGACACCGCGTTGCATCATTATCGGTGGTAAGGCGGCACCTGGCTATGTGATGGCGAAGCTGATCATCAAATTAATCCACAACGTCGCTGAAGTGGTTAACAATGATCCCGATGTTGGTGACCTGTTAAAACTGGTCTTCATACCCAACTATCGTGTTTCAGCAATGGAAATCATCAGTCCGGGCACCGACTTATCAGAACAAATATCCACCGCCGGAAAAGAAGCATCTGGCACTGGAAACATGAAACTGATGATGAATGGCGCACTGACCATTGGCACACTGGATGGTGCCAATATCGAAATTATGGAAGAGGCTGGCGAAAAGAATTTCTTCTTGTTTGGTTTAACTGAAAGCGAAGTTGAAGACTTGCGCTCGCATTATAATCCGCAAGCACTCATTGAAGCTGACAGCGATTTAAAACAAGTCATGGAATTGCTGACATGCAGTCATTTCAACCAGTTTGAGCCCGGTTTGTTTAACGATATCATCAACTCCTTGTACAACCCTCATGATCCGTGGATGACGATTGCCGATTTCCGCAGTTTTGTAGATACACAAAACAAAGTGGATATCGCTTATCAAGACCAGAAACACTGGACACAAATGAGTATTATCAATTGTGCTACCAGTGGAAAGTTTTCAAGCGACCGTACCATTCTTGACTATAATCGCGACATTTGGAAACTGACACCTGTTAATCCTAAGTAAAATTATTGGTAACTACTCAGCTTACCTTCTATTTTGCCCAATCGCTGCCTGGAAAGTGCTCATTTACACCTGTAAACTCCGTACTTTCGCCCTGCTCTTGTACATGAGAGGGCAATCTGAGTAGTTACAAATTATTATCATAAGAATTGATGCTGGGGCACACTGAATAGCAAGGTTAGATAAATTGAGTTGTCCGATACAAATCGTTCTATACGAACCGGAAATCCCCCCAAATACAGGCAACATCATTCGATTGTGCGCCAATACAGGCGCACAATTACACTTGATTAAGCCACTAGGCTTTGAGCTCGACGATAAAAGACTGAGACGTGCCGGGCTTGACTATGCCGAGTGGCAGAATATCACTCAGCATCAGTCACTTGATGACTGCGTTACCGCCATACAGCCAGAACGTATTCTTGCGCTAACAACACGCGGTTCGCAAGCCTATACAGATATTGATTACCAAGCTGGCGATGTTTTGTTATTTGGGCCGGAAACCCGCGGTCTACCCCAACAGGTTCTCGATCAACTTCCAGACAAACACCGTTTATATATACCGATGCGCATAGGGCAACGTAGTATTAATCTATCCAACAGCGTTGCTGTTGTGTTGTATCATGCCTGGCATCAGCTAGGTTTCAAATGAATGCCAGCGATACCTTTTATCATTGATCAAGTGATCACGCTCGGTTCGTTGCGCCCTGTCAAAAGCTTAACCTGACATAAAGTTTCTGCAATGATGATTAACTCGGATAATACCATTTGCGGATCTAATTGATGTAGTGATGCGTCAGCCTCATACTGTTCCAAATAAATACGCAAAGTTGCGCCCTCTGTGCCTGTCCCCGATAGCCTGAAAATAATCCGTGAATCATTGTCAAAAAAGATACGGATACCTTGATGCTCACTGATACTGCCATCAATTGGGTCTTGATAGCTAAATTCATCAGCTTCAGTGATCGTGTAACCATTGAACGACTGTCCAGCCAAACTAGGTAATTTGGTAATCAGCGTTTCAAATAATTGTGTAGCAATGTCACTGTCTACAGCTTCGTAATCGTGCCGTGAATAGTAATCCCGACCATATTCTTGCCAATGTTTCTCAACAATGTCTTTAACAGGTTGTTTGTGGATGGCAATAATATTCAGCCAGAATAATACAGCCCAAAGCCCATCTTTTTCTCGCACATGGTCTGAACCACTGCCAAAGCTCTCTTCACCACATAAGGTGATTTTCCCAGCATCTAACAGATTGCCGAAAAACTTCCAGCCGGTAGGCGTTTCGTAACATTCTATACCGAGTGCTTTCGCTACACGGTCAACCGCTCGGCTAGTAGGCATGGAACGGGCAACCCCTGAAAGACCTTGCTGATAACCAGTAATCAAATGCGCATTGGCAGCCAATATAGCCAAGCTGTCACTGGGATTAACGTAGGCATTTTTGCCAACAATCATATTACGATCGCCATCGCCGTCTGAAGCTGCACCTAATGTCGGAGCAGTCGCTTGCATCATCATTTCTGCCAGCTCATGGGCGTGAACTAAATTTGGATCTGGGTGACATCCCCCGAAATCGTCTAGTGGCGTAGCACGCATGACTGATTCGGATGGTGCTCCAAGCTGATCGATTAGGATTGTATTCGCATACGGCCCGGTTACGGCATTCATGGCATCAAAACGAAATGTCAGATCACCATTTGCAATTGAACTGCGCATTGCATCAAAATCAAACAATTCGTGCATTAATTCTGCGTAATCTTTCACAGAATCAATTACGTCAACAGTCATTTCAGCAAGATTACTGCTTCCGACCTGATCAAGATCAATGTCTGCATGCTCTATGATGTTATAGTTGTCAATCTCCAGACTGCGTTGATAAAATGCATCGGTATATTTCTCTGGAGCAGGACCACCGTTTGAAATATTGTATTTAATGCCAAAATCAGCATCTGGTCCGCCTGGGTTATGACTGGCCGAGAGAATCAGCCCTCCCAACGCTGCATATTTGCGAATAACATGCGATGCCGCTGGGGTTGAGAATATCCCATCCTGTCCGACCAAAACACGTTGAAAGCCATTTGCTGCCGCCATTTTGAGTATAATTTGTATCGCTTGCTTGTTGTAATAACGACCATCACCACCTACAACCAGGGTTTGCCCCTGCAATACCGACTGATTATCTGCCAATGTATCAAAAATTGACTGAACAAAGTTTTCCAGATAATGCGCTTGCTCAAACACCCGAACTTTTTTTCTCAACCCGGATGTACCAGGTTTTTGATCGGAAAAAGGGTTAGTTTTTATAGTAATAATATTCATAAGCATTGTTATTTAAGAGATTGAATTCAATAAGAAGAGTAGATAAATATATTAGAGTTATAGTATGATAACAGCCATCAATGTTTATGTTTAGATCATTATTTTACGCGACTGCAATATTCACTGCTCTAATCTGGTCTGGATTTTGCTCAGCCCAGCAACAAGGGATTTGGGTTCATGTCGATACCGACCGGCAGATTTTAACAGTGTTTAGGGGCGAAGTCTCACTAGAGATTTTCAAAAACATTGCAATTGGCCAAGGTGGCACAACATTGACAAAACAAACTGGTGATAATAAAACCCCGTTAGGACGCTATCGCATAACCTGGGTGAATCACAAAAGCCGGTATCGAACTTTTTATGGTTTTAACTATCCCAGTGTAGAGGATGCTGAACGTGCATTAACTGACGGCAGGACAACAGAATCAATTGCCAAACAAATCAAAACGGCGCATCGACGCTACAAAACACCATCACAATATACGGCGCTAGGTGGCATGCTTGGAATTCATGGGTTGGGAAACGCCGATCCAGATCTACACAAGCGCGTTAACTGGACACGTGGTTGTATCGCACTGACCAACCAACAAATTGATCGACTTGGACACTGGATAAAAACAGGCACCGTTGTTCTGGTTCAATAGCAACAGAACATAGTAACTGCTTATGAACGTGCATGAAACAACTCACACAACCTCGGTTTGTCTGTTTGTTTTCTGCGTTGCAGCAACAGTTTCAATAGTCTAGAAGGCTGTCCGAGAATAGAAGCCGTAACGAGAAAAGCGGTTTTGCGTCCATCTTTTCGATTAAATGAGGCGAATACTTGCTGTATTAAACGAATTTAATCGGAAAAATGGGCCAAAATCCGCTTTTCCGCAGTAGGCTCTCTATTCTCGGACAGCCTCCTAGCCCACATGTAACGAAGAACCATGACGGCAGTGGTGATCAGAATCGACGAAATGGATGTCAGACTTGCGTAAGGAACGTGCATGAAATAACTTGAACATTCCGGCTGGTCTTTTTGCTCCTGACGAAACGATCTCAATCGTTGTGTAGAACAACTATGCGCCTCTTGAGATCGTTTCGTCAGCAACAAAAATCCTGCGCCATCATTGTTCAAGTTATTCCACGCACGTTCCTAAATAATAGTATTCATTATTTTCTATACCAATATGTTAAATAACCAGGGAGTGATAAGGATGAAAAATCATAGTATCAAAATCGTAACCATTTGTTTGCTAATCGGACTAACTGGGTGTGCATCAAATTCTGATGTCGACACATTAAAAAGCGATATGTCTGCATTGAAAGCTGATTTAGCCAGCACAGATCAAACGGCGAAAAATGCATTGGCTTCAGTTGAAGAAGCGAATGCATCTGCACAACGTGCCGAGTCAAGCGCTAATGATGCCGCCGCCGCCGCCAATGCCGCAGAACAAGCTTCTATAGCAACCAGTGAAAAACTGGATCGCTTGTTCAAACGTTCAATGATGAAGTAAAATTTAATCAGTTAGGAGGCCGTCCGAGAATAGGAACGTGCATTGAATAACTTGAACAATGATGGCACAGGATTTTTGTTGCTGACTGAACAATCACAAGAGGAGCATAGTTGTTCTACGCAACGATTGAGAGTGTTTAGTCAAGAGCAAAAAGACGAGCAAGGTTGGTAACTTTGTTTCGTCAAACCACCTAAGTTGATGGTGGAGCTGTTTCTTGAATCATTCGCAACGGCACCGAGTGAACTGATTATGGACATTGATGCCACAGACGGATGCGCTTGCAACCCTTGCATCGTGTTGAGCTCGAGGGAACTGAGTTGAATCAAGCGCAATGTGGAACCATTCGGCTGAAACCACTCAAAATCAGCGTCACCGTGCGCAAGGTCTGGGTTACCTTATCCGAAAGTTACCCCTATGCTGTTCTCTTAGATACAGGTGCTTGGCAATTTGCAGCATTTCAGCCGGATGCGCTGTTAGCCTAATCAGCCAGGTCAGTGTGAAACAAGTATCACCTCAACAACACAAATGGGGTTATCAGGGAAAGTGTTGTCTAAACACTGGCAATTGTGTCGTTGACATACAATACCGCCCATGGAATCCCCAGAAATCGCATCATCAGCGCAGGATTGGTTTTGAAGTCTGGAATGATTGCTCTTGTGCTCTGAATGAAATATTTCTGGTACGACTTGCCAGAAATTAAAAACGTGAGAGAAATCCGGGCTAGACTCAAGCAACAGAACTTATGATTCCTTTTCGAGACACACTGGAAGTCCGCAACACACCTTATATCACCTGGAGCTTGATAGCGATTAATATCGCTATTTTTGGCTATCTTCAAACATTACCTGATGGTTACCTGTTCGCATTATTTCAACAATACGGATTGGTTCCAGCACGCTATAACAACCCGATGTGGGCACTGATTACCAAAACATCCGCTACTAATTATTGGCCATTCGTAATCAGTCTGTTCATGCATTCCAGCTGGATGCATTTACTCATGAATATGTGGATGTTATGGATCTTTGGTGATGATATCGAAGATGATATGGGCAAGTTGCGTTTTATACTATTTTATTTCTTCTGCGGTATTGGCGCTAATTTAATTGTTGTTCTTGTTGCAACGAATTCCCCACTCCCTGTTGTTGGCGCATCCGGTGCGCTGGCCGGTATTCTGGGCGCTTATATGTTTCTGTTTCCGTATGCCAAAATCGTGGTGTGGATTCCGATATTGTTCCTGCCAATTTTTATCGAAATCCCAGCGATTGCTTTTTTAGGTGTGTGGGTAATCTTTCAATTTCATGACTTAACAACTACATTAACCAGCGATGAATTAACCTCACTGTCATGGGCCGGACATTTGGCGGGATTTTTTATCGGTGCAATTCTTTTTCAGTTTTTTCTACCGAAAGAGCGACAACACCGAGACATTGAATAATTAAAAAACGTGGATGGAATAACTTGAACAACTGGCGTAGGGTTTTTGTTCGTGTTCAAGGCGTAGCAACAAGCGCATAGCAGGCTATGTAGCTGTTACTACAACGCAGAAGACGGACTAAAAGACAAGACAGTTGTTCAAGTTAATCCTTGTACGCTCCTTAGGAGCAAGGATTTAGCATTTTGTGTGTGGGTTGTTGTGGAGAGTATAGCGGGAAACCTCTACTCTACAGCAAGGTTTTCCAACACAACTATCCGCAAAAAAGTGCGCATACAAAATGCTAAATCATCATCTGCGGAGATATCTATCGCCAAAATAGAAAGAACTGCAAAAATAGAGTACAATTGTTGTCTATCAATTCGTCAATGATCTAACGCATAACTCAAGTAGATTTTGAGTGCTCGGTGTCTGGATAGGCTTCGTGCGGGCACGGTTCTGGGTTTTCTAGTGAGTTGGGTTTTTTCGAGAGTAAAGCGCTAAAACAGGCGCATAACAGTATAAGCAACTATATTTAGTGATGAGCCATCAATAAAAACCAGCCGTTGAAAAGTCGTAATCATACAAAGTGTCAATTTATAAAAATCGTCTATCAATCACTCAAGTCACAACATCACAATAAACAATGAAGCAAATAAACATCGATCTAATTTTAATCCGGTTTTTTCAGTTCATTCTGTTTACAGTCTTTATTTTTATCGTAATCGTGTATTTTGCCACATTGCTACTGATTCCTTTAGATCTAATGTTTCAACTACAGCGAGTCTTGGTGTTCATCGGGATACCGGCCATTCTTTCGGTGCTGGCAACAACTGGTCTTGTTGCTTATGCCGGCTATACTCTGTGGAAAAAACCTGAAATCTGGCGTTTATTACTTGATGTTGGAATGTCACTTTTTAATATGGCTATTGAACGCGTCAAAGAAATGGAGAAAATGGCGATTGCAGCAAAAGAGCAAGCTGCACGCAGTTAGAGTTAATAACGTGAATTTTACAACAACCGCAACTAACAACTCATGCTTATGTCCAGATTCCACGTTGGACAAACTATCTCATCATAATTTCGTTTACCTGTTTAAGTGCTATGATGGCGCATAAGAATGATGACCCAATTTCTGTTGCTAATAGCATTGTATTTTCGAAACTTAGAAAAATTGCTTAAAATCCGGCTTTAACCACTGCATCAATGACGGAAAGTGGGCAACCAATAATCGAGATCGAGCCTGAATCAGCTGAAGTGCTGACATCAGTTAGCATTGAAGATCTTCCAACGACTGAACAAGAAACCCCTGTCTCTTCGCATCAAGAAGAAACTATATCCGGTTCTGTTTCTCAACCTAAAGACACAAGCAAACAACAAAAACCCGAGACCAATCAAGATCGCGACAGTATTCTTGATGCTTCGCTTAATTTATTTGCTGAAAAAGGTGTTTATCAAACTTCTCTGGTTGATATTTCAACACAAGCAAAATTATCCAAAGCCAGCCTCTATAAACACTTTCAAAACAAAGAAGCGATTGCTGAAGCATTGCATTGTGACTTAATCCAGCGACTTGATCAAACAATTGCCGATATCGATGAAAACAATACGACATCAATTGGTTGTTTGCGCTCTATTGTGGAATTTTCATTAGACCTGACCGAACAAGCACCAGCTGTTGCACAACTTCTGTTTTGCCCTAGAGACAATGGTTTGGTACACAATAGGCCAAGCACAGAATTCTATCCTGCGTATGAACAAATGATCGATATTCTCAAGGCTGGAATGGATTCTGGAGAATTAGAACGCGTTCAACCAAAGCTGGCCTATTGTACTTTTATGGGGCTGCTATGTAGCGTGATCAAACTACACTTGGAAGGAGAGCTCAAAGATCCATTGAACCAGCATATCAACGATGTCTGGTATCCAATTTGGCGTGCCTTAGGGAAAAATCCAAATCGACCCGGCTAAGGAACGTGCACGCAATAACTTGGGTCAACTGACTTGTCTTTTTATCCATCTTCCGCGTTGCTGCTACGGTTGTAAGTACTCGATCATAAATATTTTAACAATTTTACGCAGGATTTTTTATCATATTCAAGACGCATCAACAGGCGCATAGTGAGCTATGTAACTGTTTAT
>JAZGEP010000208.1:0-20179 GCA_036478815.1 Methylococcales bacterium | reverse complement strand
CATTGTTGTCAAATTACTGTTCATATTCAAGGCGCGAAAACAGGCGCATAGTGAGCGATGTAACTGTTTTCGCAACACCGAAGATGAGCAAAAAGACAAGTCAATTGTTCAAGTTATTTCATGCACGCTCCTAAACAACAAAGCAGTTTCAATAACACAAAATCTGCGCGGAATAACGCCTGCCACAAGGGTGGGCGGATTCCAGCTTCGATAGATACTTTTATTTCGATGCTTTCATCACTATCCAGTTTTCTCACGATTGCGACAATCAGCCTTGCGTCTACCACTGTAGTTGCCAACCCATGTGTGATTTTGCTGCATGGTCTTGCTCGTACCAGCGCATCGATGAACAAGCTTGAAAACGTTTTAGAAATAAACGGCTACTTTGTAGCCAATATTGATTATCAATCGCGGAAGCAGCCTATTGAAATACTGGCTAAACAAACTATTACCGAAGGCGTGCGACTATGTCAAAACAACAAAAGCAGCCCAATCAATGTCGTCACGCATTCTCTCGGCGGAATCCTGGTCAGACACTATTTAATTATCAATAAAATTCCGAAACTTAACCATGTTGTCATGCTTGGCCCACCCAATCAGGGCAGTGAGGTAGTTGATCAGCTACGAAATATCCCAGGTTATAAGCAAATTATTGGTCCTGCTGGAATGCAATTGGGAACTTCAAAGTTAGATTTGCCCCGTAAATTAGGATCGGTTGATTTTAAGTTAGGCATCATTGCCGGAACAACAAGTATCAGTCCTATTCTTTCTCTCATGTTGCCCAATCCAGATGATGGCAAAGTTTCTGTTGCAAGTACTCGTGTTAATGGAATGGCTGATTTTATCATGCTACCAGTTAACCATACATTTATGATGAATAATGCTAATGTGATCAAACAAGTGATGGCTTTTCTATCTGGCGGGGCATTTAAGCATAGTGGGTGCTGATTCCATGTGATGTTGTTAATTTTCACCATGAAGTGCATGAAGGACATGAAGAAAAGATATAAGGGTGTGTTGTACACACATTTTTTTTGCACAGATGGGTGCTTGCAACAATGCAACCAGCGTTTTTTCACTACGACAAACAGTACGTTTTAATCAATTGTTATTCTCTTCATGTCCTTCATGGTGAATAATCAAGTCTTAAACGGGTAAAGAACTAGATGATGGACATTGTGCTGAATCAGCACCCTGCATAGCAACCAGTGACTGGTTGTTTTGTAGATAATCAGGGACAGAATACGAATAATTTTGTGGTTATCCCTATTATTTTCTGACAGTCTCTACGCGGAGTATCAGTGCATGTATGAATAAACACCAAGTGAGATATGATTGATAAAGAAATTTTAAGTGCTGTTGCTATAGGGCTTACATTGATAGCCTTTTTCCCCTACATACGCTCAATCATCCAGGGAAAAATAAAGCCACATGTCTTTTCTTGGGTTATTTGGGGTACAACAACTTTTGTTGTCTTTTTGGCACAGATAGAAGACAACGGAGGTGTCGGTGCATGGCCAATTGGCGTTTCAGGAATAATTACCATATTTATAGCGTTTCTGGCAACGATCAAAAGGTCGGATATTACGATCACCAGAACTGATTGGGTATTTTTTATCTCGGCAATGTCTGCTTTACCGTTTTGGTATTTTACATCAGACCCATTATGGGCGGTGGTTACTCTGACTACTGTCGATGTTTTTGGATTTGGTCCAACAGTTAGAAAAGCATACGTCTCTCCGTACTCAGAATCATTACTATTTTTTGCACTTTTTACGACACGCAATCTTATTGTCATTATGGCCTTGGAACATTATTCAGTTACGACTGTATTATTTCCTGCTGTCATAGCTGTAGCGTGTATGATGCTCATAGCAATGGTGGCGTATCGAAGGCATGTGTTATCAAACGCGCATGAAATAACTTGAACATTCTGACTTGTGTTTTTGCTCCTGACTCAACGATCTCAATCGTTGCGTAGACAAACTATGCGCCTCTTGAAATCGTTGAGTCAGATACAAAAATCCAGCGCCACAATTGTTCAAGTTATTCCATGCACGTCTCTTAGTCCGCATTCCTCACCAGCCGTGTGAGCCTTCGCTTGCTATTTGAATCCACAAATAATTCTATTTCGCCAGAAATACTCACTGCTACAGTAAACAGGTTTCCCAACATTGTCATCAGCGAAAAAGTGCGCGGACTGGATGCAAAATATTTCATGTGAGGAGAGTATAAATATACGATCACTTGCAGGTTATAGTTTTAAGTTATTTCTTACAGGTTCCGGTCAGACTTTTGGAATTATTAAGTCCTAGAAATATTATATTGCTGTGTATAGGAAGCCGATAAATGTCACCGGCGTTGTTGCACTTGTTTGGATTAGCCTGGTTTCAAAGTGTAAAACGTCATTGGGCTAAATCAATTATTTATTGTACGACGCTCGCTGGCTCGTTGAGTAATACGTTCTCCTAACTTAGGATTAGCCTCCAACATTGCTTCAAAGTCTCTATTTTCCAATTGTAATAACTCCACAAATGTGTTCGCAGTAACGTTAGCGGTGCGTCGAATTTTGTAGAGTATGCCCAGTTCTCCAAAAAAATCGCCTTCTGTCAATCTAACTGGATGTCTAGCCAGCTCAACTTCAACTTCACCCGCTACTATAAAATACATCCTCTGAGCAACTTCGCCTTTGCGAATAATCACTTCACCGGGCATAACGCTACGTAAGTGCAGTAATTCAGTAATATTGGCGATTTCGACGGCATCAAGTTTTGCAAATAAAGGGACTTTAGCAACCAGGTTCCAGGTCGCTACAAAATCTTTCCGCTTCATTTCTTGAGAAAAAGCAGAGACCAATATTCCAGTTGGTATCGCAAACATACCGATTCCGATCAACATAACAATCATACCAAACACTTTCCCCATTTTGGTCACTGGAACAACATCACCATAACCCACTGTGGTCAATGTCGAAATACTCCACCACATAGCTTCGGGGATGCTGGAAAAAACTCCAGGCTGAGCATGGCGTTCGATGAGATAGATGAAATAGGAGACCAGCAACAGCAGACTCACGATCACCAAAAAAATAGCAGTCAATGTTTTACTTTCCCGTCTTACAATCGTTGCCAACACTTGTAAAGCATCGGAGTAATGAGTCAGTCGCAACATCGCCAGTAAACGCAATAAGCGCAGAATTCTTAAATCGAGAGCAGGGAATAGTGGAAATAAATAAAATGGAAACAATGCAAGCAAATCAGCAAGCATCACCGGAGAGAGCAAGTATTTTAGCCTGCCTGTGAGCGGATGACGATAGGTTCCCGAGGGATGATCGACACAAGTCCATATGCGGATCAAGTATTCAAAAGTAAACAGAAACATTGATGCGAATGCCAGCATATTCAGCCATTCGCCATACTGGATGTGAAATTCAGACATGCTACCAATGATGACAGCGGCAATATTGAACGCAATCAAAATGATGATGAAAACATCAACACAATGACTGGGAAGATCTCCCCACTCAGCAAAATCAATGATTCGAAATACTCGCACTCTAAGTCGACTTTTCAAAGAATTTCACCTGTATTTTCGCTTGAAAACTCTAGGAGGCTGTCTATTCTCGGACAGCCTCCTAAGCCCACGTATCTCACCAGTCTATGAGCCCTCGCGAGTTCTTTGAATCCACAAGAAATTTATTCAGTCTGAAAAAAGAAGTAGTGCAGGTTTACAACACACCAAGTGTGATATGTGATGATCTGATGCTGCAACGCCGAAGACAGACAAAAAGACAAGTCATCTTGTTGAAGTTATTGCTTGTACATTCCAAAACTGTTCTGGGATTCAAGTCGCTGTTAGAACAGATATTAAGGAACATGCATGACATCACTTGAACAATGATGGCGCAGATTGTTGTTTCTGACGTAACAATCTCAAGAGGCGCAGAGTTGTTCTACGCAACGATTGAGATGGTTTGGTCAGGAGCAAAAAGACCAGCCAGAATGTTCAAGTTATTTCATGCACGCTCCTCAATCAGTTCAATTTTGGCTTTCTGCTCTAGCAACTTCTCAAGCTGCGAACGAAAACCCGCTAGCTTTGTACGCTCTTTTTCGATGACGGTTGCCGGTGCTTTATCGACAAATTTTGGATTGTTTAGTTTGCCTTCTATACGTGGAAGGTTGGCTTCAATCTTACTAATTTCCTTGCTTAGTCGATCCAGTTCAGCTTGTTTGTCAATTAATCCTGCCATTGGTACCAATATTTTCAAGTCGCCTACTAATGCGATTGCCGCTTCGGGTGCAGATTGCTCTGCTTCTAGCCATTGCACTGTTTCCAATCGCGCCATCCGCTGAATTAACGCTGTATTGTTGTCGAAGATCTGGCGATCCTGTGTAGAACCACCTTGCAGCAGTACTGGTAAAGCTTTGCCCGGTGGAATGTTTATTTCACCCCGGATACGCCGCACACCAAGTACAAACTTCATCAGCCAGTCCATTTCAGATTCAGCCTTGGCATCAATTGCGCTGTCGTGAACATTTGGAAAAGGTTGTAACATGATTGTTTTACTAGTGATTCCCGCCAGTGGCGCTATTTTCTGCCAGATTTCTTCGGTAATAAATGGCATTAACGGATGCAATAATCGTAGTGCACTTTCCAAGACAGACACTAGAGTTTGCCGAGTTCCACGGGCCGCTATTTCATCATTTTGTTGCAAAACAATTTTCGACAGCTCCAGATACCAGTCACAATATTCATTCCAGATAAAGTCATAAATGGCTTGCGATGCCAGATCAAAACGGTAACTGTTGATCGATTCTGTGACATTTTTCGTGGTCTGTTGCAAACGTGATTGTATCCATCGATCTGGCAGACTGTAACTTCGCTGTTCCGAACCTAATCCGGTATCATATCCATCGGTGTTCATCAACACATAGCGCGCTGCATTCCATAGTTTATTACAGAAATTGCGATATCCTTCTATACGCCCCATATCGAAGCGGATATCACGTCCGTTCGATGCCAGCGAGGAAAATGTAAACCGTAAGGCATCGGTTCCGAAAGAAGCGATTCCTTCAGGAAATTCTTTGATAGTATCGCGTTCTACCTTCGGCTTCATTTCTGGCTGCATTAATCCAGTGGTGCGTTTTTTGATCAGATCGTCTAGCGAAATGCCATCGATAAAATCCAGCGGGTCAAGGACATTGCCTTTGGATTTGGACATTTTTTGTCCTGCTGAATCACGAATTAAGCCCGTCATATAAATTTCGTGAAACGGCACGTCGCCCATAAATTTTAGACCCATCATAATCATCCGCGCCACCCAGAAGAAAATAATGTCGAAACCTGTCACCAGTACACTGGTCGGGTAAAAGGTTTTTAATGCATCAGTATTATCTGGCCAACCCAGCGTGGAAAACGGCCAGAGTGCTGAGGAGAACCAGGTGTCAAGTACATCCTCATCTTGCTGTAGATCGGTTGATGGTGGAATATTATGTTTCTCGCGAACTTCTTGTTCAGAATGGCCAACGTAGATATGACCATCCTCATCGTACCAAGCCGGAATCCGATGTCCCCACCAAATCTGGCGGCTAATACACCAGTCTTCGATATTACGCATCCATTCAAAGTAAGTGTTTTTCCAGTTGTCTGGCACAAAGCGAATACGTCCGCTTTCAACAGCTTCGATAGCGGGTTTCGCCAATGTTTCGACTTTGACAAACCATTGATCAGTGAGCAACGGTTCGATAACTGCGCCAGTGCGGTCACCTTTGGGAATAACTAAGCTATGATCCTCAGTTTTTTCAAGCAGCCCTAGTGCTTCAAGATCAGCAATAATTTGTTTACGTGCTACAAAGCGATCCATGCCTTGATATTGTTCTGGCGCATTGTCATTAATACTGGCATCAGCATTGAAAATATTTAACACAGGCAAGTCGTGACGTTTGCCGATGTCATGATCGTTAAAATCGTGCGCCGGTGTAATTTTTACGCAGCCGGAACCAAACTCCTGATCGACATACTGGTCTGCAATGATTGGAATCTCACGCTCGGTCAGCGGTAGCTTGATCGTTTTACCAATAAATTGTTGATAGCGCTGATCATCAGGATGTACTGCGACCGCTGTATCACCGAGCATCGTTTCAGGACGTGTGGTAGCAACAATCATATTGCCAGAACCATCTGCCAGCGGATAACGCATATGCCACAAATGTCCACGTGTTTCTTCCTGGATAACTTCAAGGTCAGATACCGCTGTATGCAGCACTGGATCCCAATTAACCAACCGTTTACCACGATAAATCAGTCCTTCATCATAAAGTTTAACAAACACTTCGTGTACAGCTTTGGACATGCCTTCATCCATGGTAAAGCGTTCGCGCGACCAATCTGGTGATGCACCCATGCGCCGCAGTTGCCTGGTAATGGTGTTGCCAGATTCTTGCTTCCACTCCCAGACACGCTCTATGAATTGATCTCGCCCCAGATCATGACGTTTCAAGCCTTGTTCATTAAGTTGTCGCTCAACAACCATTTGAGTGGCAATGCCAGCATGATCGGTTCCAGGTTGCCATAAGGCTTGGTCACCTTTCATGCGATGGTAACGGGTTAGCGCATCCATAATGGTGTCCTGAAACGCGTGCCCCATATGTAAGCTGCCTGTTACATTGGGTGGTGGAATCATGATACAAAATGCATCACCCTGCCCTTGTGGAACAAAATAGCCCTTCTCTTCCCAATAAGCATACCAGCGTGTTTCGATAGCATGAGGATCGTAGGTTTTATCGATAGTCATCAGTGTTTAGGTTATAAATTGTGAGTGTTCAATTGAATGTTTTTGGACTGGTAAGCTTTATAGCGCTGGCGCCCTGTTTGTTTGATTTGTGCGTTTTGATCAATGATCTCGACGATGCGCTCAAACGTGTCGATATTATCGGGTATGTCTACACTCAAATTAATCAACACAGTGGCGTTACTTGCCAATACACTGCTACTAATGATGACTGTATTTGACAATGCTTCAGTTGATGGTTGACGGTTTTCATCAATAACGGTATGTGGAACAAAACTACCTTGTCGGAATGACCAAAGCAAATTATCCAGCGTCCTGGTTTCCTCAGTAGAACTCGTTAGAATAAAAACACGTTGTCCAAGCTTATAGGCTTTTTCTGCTACACGACAAGCCACAATATAGCGCTCGCGTGACTGACTGGTATTAAGTATATAAAAACTGGTCTCAGTCATTTTTACGCAGGATTTATTATCATATTCAAGGCGCAAAAACAGGGGCATAGTTGGCTATGTAACTGTGTCTGCAACGCCGAGAATGATAAAAAGACAAGTAAAATGTTAAAATAATTGTAACCACTCAGCGTGTCCGTAACTACTCAGATTGCCTTCTATATTGCCCTATAGCCGCGTTGAAAGTGCTCATTTACACCTATGTAACCGAAGCAACAAGATCGAAGACAGACTAAAAGGCAAGTAAGATGGGTGGGTTATTTTTTCCAGTTGCCTTAAGTGATACGATCAAGTAAAAATTGGGTTAACAGCGGCACAGGTCGCCCTGTTGCACCTTTCGCTTTGCCAGAATTCCATGCTGTTCCTGCGATATCCAGATGCGCCCAAGTATAATCTTTAGTAAAACGCGCCAAAAAACAACCTGCAGTAATGGTGCCTGCTTCACGACCACCGATATTTGCAACATCTGCAAAATTGGATTTTAGTTGTTGATCGTAGTCTTCAGTCATTGGCAAGCGCCATACTGGGTCACCAGCGACATCACCAGCAGCGCTCAATGATTCACACAAAACGTCATCACTGCCAAGCAAACCGGAGATATGACTGCCAAGGGCAACCACGCAGGCTCCAGTCAAAGTGGCGATATCAATCACTACCGCTGGATCAAAACGCTCAGCGTAAGTGAGTGCATCACATAACACCAAACGACCTTCTGCATCTGTATTAAGAACTTCAATGGTGATACCCGCCATACTGGTAACAATATCACCGGGCTTGCTGGCATCTCCATCAGGCATGTTTTCAGATGATGGAATGATGCCTACGACATTAATTGGCAGCTTTAGCTCAGAAACTGTTTTAAGCGTCCCCAATACGCTAGCAGCACCACACATATCATATTTCATTTCATCCATCGCTGCAGATGGCTTGATAGAAATTCCGCCAGAATCAAATGTAATGCCTTTACCAACCAATACCACAGGCTTGTCTTTATCTAATCCGCCTTGATAGTTAAGAACAATCAGTTTTGCAGGCTCACGGCTCCCTCTGGAAACCGATAATAATGAACCCATTCCCAATGTTTTCATTGCGTCCTCATCCAACACTTGAACACTCATTGCTGGACACTGATTACCAAGATTGGTTGCTTGTTGAGCCAGATACGTTGGTGTGCAGTAATTGCCTGGAAGATTCGCCAAGTCTTTAGCAAAGTGCATCCCCTGAGCAATGGCATCACCTTGCGCCGCGCCTGTTTCTATTGATTTGTTATCAGTTGCCTGAGTTGACAACAACAAAACTTCGCTAAGTAATGACGATGATTGATCACCACTTTTGAGCTGATTAAAAGAATAGGTTGAACCTGATAAACTCTGTGCGATCTGGCGCGCTTTCCATTGATTGTCTTGATGCAACACATTGGCTTCAATCAGTGTGGAGAAAACATTGGTTGCTTTGGTTGATGCCAATAACGCTGAGGCTTTTTGTACTGACTTGCGGAATGCTTTTGCACTTAACCCTGCTGAATTCCCCAAGCCAATAACAACAATACGAGTGAAGCCATTATCAACGGATGGTGTCAACTGTATCGCTTCGCCCGACTTTGCTTTAAATTGTTCCTTATTGATGATGTTACTGATTAGGCCATTGAGTTTTTCATCAATAATTTTTGTCGATGTAGTTAATCCTGAATCACTATAAACACCAGTAATCAAACAATCACCTGATTGATGTAGTTGGTTTTCGGAACATATCGTGTATTTCATTCGATGAGAATCCTAAAGTATAGAATGAGTAGTCAGTCTATCAGACTACAAAGATCATTGGTGTCTGTCGAACTGATTAGGGAGTAAAAGCTAAGGAGTGAGGATATAATAACTTCCCGATTTTGACTTGCCAAACTTCGGTAACTTATTAAATCCCCACTCCTAAGGAGAATAGTAAGAAGCGAGGCCGTTGAAGATATCTAAGGTGGTTTGACGAAATAAAGTTACCAACCTTGCTTGTCTTTTTGCTCCTGACCAACGCAATCTCAATCGTTGCGTAGAATGGCTATGCGCCTTTTGAGATAGTTCGGCCAGAAACAAAAATCCTGCGCAATCTTGGTAACTTTATTCCGTCAAACCACCTAACCACAATAAACAATACTTGAATTGGACAAGCGATCATGCCAAGCAAGATTTTGTTTGCCGAACAGAATGGCTATAAACCCCATGCCCAACACTAACCAGGATAAAAGTGCAGCGATAAAACGTTTAGCAGCCAGTTTCCAACTAATTATTGAGACGCTCTGGTGATCGGTGGATATCAGTAGTAACTTCCACGCTTTCATTCCTGGAGTCTGTCCTCCATGAGTCCAGAACCACCCAAAAAAGGCAAAACCAATCACTATTAAATACGTAGAATAAACATATTGGTCAGAATGGAAAGCCTCACCATGATTGAGCGGCAAAGCAATTGCTGTCGCTAAAAAACAGACAGCCATCAACAGCAAACTGTCGTATAAAATGGCAGCCATTCTACGCCAAAAACCAGCAGCCGATAGAGGTTTTTCAGCTTTACCTGACTGCTGATGAGTAGCCAGAGAACTGTTCGAGTCGCTCACATTAAACCAGTTGAAAATAATCCAGGAGGCTGTCCGAGAATAGAAACCTACTACGGAAAAGCGGATTTTGGCCCATTTGTCCAATTAAATTCGTTAAATACAACAAGTATTCGCCTCATTGAATCGAAAAAATGGCCTCAAAATCGCTTTCCCTCACTACGGCTTCTATTCTCAGACAGCCGCCCGAGCCACTATAGGTTAGAATTCTCATTAAATAGTTGCAGTTTTTGACCATAAAACATCGCAACACCAATCACCACAGCGATTAGCAGAAAAGAAAGAAACCAGGGTAACGGGTGCATAAAGGTCAAAAGACCTGTACATGAAACCAGAAGACTAGCTAACAGCGGATGACTAATTAAGGCATCCAGAATTTTTTTGATATCCATAACCTGAGCTCTTGTTGATTAGATTTGTAAGAATTGTAGATGTGTTAGACATCCTGATTTGCCGCCCAGTATAGCAAAAAACAAGTAGAAAGCTAAAGTTGAGTGCTCGGCAATATCCTTCAAGAACAAGTCATCTGTCGTCAAGGTAGCATCACGCAAATATAAGTACCTGAGCAAAAAACAAGTGGTTTGTTCAAGTTAGTCCATGCACGTTTAAGCGATCTCAAGAGGCGCATAGTTGTTCTACGCAACAATTGAGGTCGTTTCGTCAGGAGCAAAAAGACCAGCCAGAATGTTCAAGTTATTTCATGCGCACTCCTAACCACCGGTGACACTCATATGACGGAAAATTACAGGCTGTTCTGACAAATCAAATTCATGTTTTTCAGGTTTTAAGTTCAACGCCGTAACAATCGTTTGTTTGAGTATTTCTGTATCGCCAGGATTCGAACGAATCACCTTTTTCAAATCAACAGAGTGTTCATTGCCCAGGCACAGCAATAATTTACCTTCAACGGTCAATCTAACCCGATTACAAGTAGAGCAAAAATTATGGCTGTGAGGAGAGATAAAGCCGATGTTTGTCCTAGTACCAACAACCTTATAGTAAACAGAAGGACCCCCTGTCAATTTTGTACTTTGTATCAGTTTAAAGTGAGGTTCCAAATCAGCAAGAATATTATCACTGGAATAGTAAGCCTCCATCCTGTCATGTTGATCAACAATTCCGAGTGGCATTTCTTCGATAAAGCTGATATCAAGATGCTTTTCGATAGCAAAATCCACCAAATTGCCAACCTCATCATGATTTCTGTTTTTCAGAATGACAGCGTTGATCTTTATTTTTTCGAAACCTTGCTGACAAGCTGCATCTATACCAGCCAAAACCTGGTCAAGATCACCAACCCGGGTAATCGTTCGAAACCGCTCGTGCCGCAATGAATCCAGACTAATGTTGATACGTTTAACACCAGCATTATGAATAGCGCCAGCCATCTCTTGAAGATGCGTTGCATTCGTTGTGATCACCAGTTCATTGAGTCCAGGTAAGCCACCCAGGTTTTCCAATAGACTGATTACTCCTTGGCGCACTAGTGGCTCACCACCCGTTACACGAAGCTTGGTTACTCCCAAATCCACAAAAGCCGAGGCAATAAACTGTATTTCTTCCAGTGTTAAAATCTGAGCGCGCGGTAAGAAAGTCATTTTTTCGCTCATGCAATAAACACAGCGCAAGTCACAACGATCAGTAACCGACAAACGAACGTAGTCAATTCGCCTTCCAAAGCGGTCAAATAGCTGATTCTGATAGGGTAGATCTTGCATCATTTTAAAAACGGGGTTAAAGGAGCTAGAGTCAAATCAGGTGTACCACAACTGATCGCTTCATCATATCATAACCACAAACTGTCAAATCCATAGCAGTGTGGATTTAATAAAATCTGAATATTGAAATAGAATTTTAATTTCACAAGAGTGTACATAGACTCTTCGCACATGAAAATTTAGCATATTGTGTGCGTGATATTTTGTAGAGAATAAGGAGGGAAATTTTAGCTGTAGTCACTCTACAGCAAGGTTTTCCAACGCAACTATCCGCACCAAATTTACACATAAACCGCGCGTGCACAAAATGCTGAATTTTCATGTGCGGAGAGTATATAACAGACGTATAGCAAGCTACTTAACTATTTGACGAGTGCCACTACATCTCACCAGATGGTGAGATGATCACGTAGCTATTTGGATTCACAAGAAGCTTTTTGAAAAAGGTGAGAAAGGAGGGCTAAGGATGAGGATGTAATAACGTGTGCGTTATGGTGCCTGTTGTTTTAGTTTATTTTCAAAACACTGTAACACGGCTATCGGCAAAAAATAGTCCATAGAAACCCTCAGCGGTGAGCGCACGAAGAATAAGCTTAATAGATCACAGAACTACCTCAGCATATTCAACAAATCAGCCATTTCCTCAGCTTTAATTTGTTCTACATGCAACCATGATTTGGTGTTAAATTTTTTCAGTAAGCTACTGCCTTTTCGGTTTTTATGCATTCTTTTAAAAACACGAGCTAGTGCCGAGTATTGATCAGTATGATTTGGACTAAGCATCCAGACCGATGAAAAAAGATAAGCCTGAGTTCTGACCAATATGCGTAACTGCTTTTTAATCTTAGACGGTAATCGATCAAAATTCCTGGCAGCAATAACACCAACGTCTGTTTTATCCAAACATAGATCACGAACAACAGACCGATGGGTTCGATGGTAACGACAAACCATATCATCTTCATTAATATTGGCTGGCTGCAATAACACGCGTCCTAACAGCCTATTAACAGGTTCAACAGAAATTGATAAATACATCTTTGGATTCAAATCCTGGATGTCCAATAGTGTAGAATCTGCCCGAACCACTACCACAGCTTCATCATATTGCCCCAGAGCACGAACAACAGGCATATACCCATAATTACGTAGCAAAATTGAAGCATGATAAGGATCAGCGTAGATTAAACCCAGCTGTCCATTGCTACAAGCTTTAGTAAACGCACTAGGGCTTGAATACTTTTTATAACGTAGAGATAATCTTGCCTTACTTTGTAAAAGTTTTTCAAATTCCACCCACGTGGATCGTTTATTTTGGGGCAAATAGGGACTTACAGAACAATTTAATACTGACAACATAGTTAACCTTATTTATTCGAAAAACAATATTTATCTCTATGCAATAGAATTTGTTTTCTAGATGGTTTTCTTACAGCACATAAATATCTATTCTGATAATGTTGATATTGGATAGCCATTATTGTAGTCAACCCCCAAAAATAACTACCATCTTTCCGCAATATCTTCACCACACCTTTCCATCGTTTTCCAACGCTTACTTTATTCCATACATCAGCATAAACAGAGTCCGAAAAATCAGGGTGTTTAAATAAAGTATATGATGCCCCGATCAAATCACTTTCTTGATAACCAGTCATATCAAGTAGCGACTGATTTAGTCGGGTAAGGACACCTGATTGATCCAGCCACATAACGATGACATGACCATCAAGAAAAGAGTATTCTTTATCAAGGTGTGGACTATTCATAATATTGACTAGATGTTGATTGTTATTTTGCATATGCCGCCTTACTCTTAATAATTTATACCAGATTTAATCATAAATTTAACTTGCTTAGAAAAAATCATGGTTTTTTATTGCAGCTTTCCTTCAATAAGAATCCTGCTCATATAGTCTTTATAAAATAGACGTGAATAATTAATGTTTTTTGCTTAGGAGTGAGGATTTAATAGACATCACTCGGTATTGACCTCTATTGTTTAACAATATGAATTTTGGATGGTAACGATTAGGATAATATACAAATGCACTGTGTATATGATGCTCACAATCATGATCAGGTATTTTGACACAATAAAAGGAGGCTGTCCGAGAATAGAAACCGTAGCGAAGGAAAGCGGTTTTGAGTCCATTTTTTCGATTAAATGAGACGAATACTTGCTGTATTGAACGCATTTAATCGGAAAAATGAGCCAAAATCCGCTTTTCCACAGTTGGCTTTCTTTTCTCGGACAGCCTCCCTAGCGCATCCTGATTTTTTTATTCTTGCCAATAAATCATATGGAACGCGCATGGAATAACTTGATCAATTGGTGCAGGCTTTCATTCATGTTCAAGGCAAAACAGGCACATCGAGAGAGACACAACTATTTTCTCAATTCTGAAATAGGCAAAAGACACGTCAGATTCAAGAGTTATTTGATATAGAATCCTTAAACGTGCATGGAATAACTTGAACAATTCACTTGTCTTTTTGCTCATCTTCGGTGTTGCGATAACAGTTACATCGCTCACTATGCGACTGTTTTCGCGCCTTGAATATGAACAGTAATTTGACAACAATGGCCTACGTCAATTGTTCAAGTTATTCCATGCACGCTCCTAATTCTACTTTATTACATTGGGATGGAGATTACACAAATTATTTCTGACAAGTAAAACTAAGAGCGAGAATCCAATAATATTCTAAGCCTGCTTTTCATCTCAATCGAACAACAATTCAACAAAGAAAGAACTCAGCGGAAGTTATTTCATTATCATTTCTAAAAGTTGCCATTAGTCGAGTAATTGCAGTGGATTATCAGGCATATTTATCCCTTTCCAACCATATTTCATAAAATTGCGGATATTGGCATGTCCTGTTGCCATTGGATTGCTTAGAACATCTTTATGGTAATAATCACCGAATAATCCAAGCGTTTGTGGTTCGTTCAATTCATGCAATCTTGCAAAAGCAAAGATTTTGCAAGAGCCTGGATTGGTTCCAGGTTGATTGATGATCATCTCTGCACCCAGGCCATTTTCAAACATTGTTGGTGTAAACTGATAATGTTCGTCGATAATTTGCATGGTTTGCTCAAAACTGATGAGTTGAGCTGTTTTTATATTGGTGAGAAATTGATTGAGCGTTTGAGTCGTTGTCATCAGGTTTTACCGAATCAGCATTGAAAGTGATTTAAAATCAGGATGCGATGCATCACCTAACCATTCAAACATGACTGACTCGTGGTAAGGAATGGAAATCCAATAACTTTATCATTCTGACTCGTCCTTTTCCTCCTGCTTAAACGATCTCAATCGTCGTATAGAATCACTAGAGTCCTCATGAGATCGTTAAATCAGAAGTAAAAATTACTTCGCCAGAATGACAAAGTTATTAAATTTCCATTCCTTAGTCATCTCAATGTTATGGTGTCGCATTCGAAGCACAGCGTTTGAGTGATGCGTTACCGAGCGTGAACAGGTTGCATCTTCTACCACAAAAATAGTAAATCCTTCAGTTTTGAGCTGAAGCGCAGTTTGCAATACACAGACATGTGTTTCCTGGTCTGAGATAAGTACCTGGGTTTTCCCTGATTCCCGAAGTGCGCTGATAAAATCGTTGGCAGCACAACACGAAAAACAGGTTTTCTCAAAAATGAGTGTATTGGCAGGAAAAGCTTGTTTCAGGCTTGCATGTGTATTACCAAGCCCTTTTGGATATTGTTTTGTCAGCAAGTACGGGGATGTTCAGGCAGGCAGCGCTTTGCAACAATCTGTGGGTGTTTTGCAACATTATTTCTGATTGCTCTTCAGGCATGACCGCTGTCAATCGTTGTTGAATATCTATAACCAACAGTATGCTTTGCTCAGCGTTGCAGAGGCCCGTGTTTGTGGCAGTGGGATTTTTGGAGAGTGATTTCATTCTACAATCATTGCGGATTCTATTGATTGAGGCAAGTCTATTGATCGATATTGCTAAATCATAATGATCAGGTAAGGCGTCACAGATCAGATGTTTTTGTATCGATTAATCTCTATCCATCTCATAATCCAAACATGAACCAATTGACTCCAGTCATTTTGATCTCAGATTCAAGCCTTGTCTTGTCATTCATCCCGGTAGTAGTCGTGATCATTATCCTGTTTGTGTGGACGCGTAGCCATGGCAATGCCATGTTTGCTTTATTGCGTATGCTCATTCAATTGCTATTGATAGGTCATTTGTTAATGCACCTCTTCGAGTCAGATAATATTTATCTGGTTTCGCTGGTACTGGTTCTCATGGTATTAATTTCCAGCTGGATAGCCATGCGTGAATTGACCTGTAAGAATAGTAAAATATACACACATGTGGTTGTGTCCATTGTTACTGGGGGAGGGTTGACGTTAGCACTTGTTGTCAAAGGTGTTTTGAATCTGGAGCCTTGGTATATGCCAAGTTATATTATTCCACTGGCGAGTATGATATTCGCGAATGCCATGAATACGGTGAGTCTTGCGGCAGAGCGTCATGAGTCTGAGCTGAGTCGTGGAGTCGATTATAGACAAGCTCGAAATATTGCATTTAGGGCAGCGCTTATACCGATTACTAACTCATTGTTTGCTGTTGGTCTGGTTTCGCTACCAGGAATGATGACCGGGCAGATATTATCTGGCATTTCACCTTTAATTGCTGCCAGATATCAGATTATGGTCATGACCATGCTCTATGGTTCTGCGGGTATTTCAGCAGCTTTATTTTTATTTTTGTCGAATCAAAAAAAGTATTGATGAAATAAAAGCATTGTTTAAGTTCATATCTAATGGCAAAGTTAGCGAGGCTAGTCCGCATTTCTGATCAGATGGTGAGATGTTCGCGTCGCTATATGGATCCACAAGGATTTTTATGAAGGAGTGAAATAACAGTGTGTATTGTTGACTGACTAAAAATGTTTGTTGATTCAAAGAGTCAGCGAGGGCTCATCAGGCTGGGAGATATGTGGGCTAATACTGAAGTGTGCAACGCAGCAGATGGTTTGCTTACTAATCGTCAATATTTATGTTGACGGAGTGTCGGTTACGCACCTTATTTCATGCACGTTCCTGTTTTTGCCTGAATTCAAACAAAAAACTGTCTCCGAATAGAGACATTGTTTTTATGATGGGTGAGAGTTAATATTTCTATATCTCATGACTGTAGTTCTGTCACGATTGCGGGTTTATCGCGAGTTAATTTTTGATGGCCCAAGGCGCTAAATGTAGGCTTATAGCTGGTTATGCAACTGTTTTAGAAACGCAGCAATTGGCAAAAGCAGGCGTTAGAAAACCGCAACCGTGATCTCGCGAAGTATGCATAGGAATCAAGAAGAAGCCTCTGCTAGTCTGGAGCCAGTAACACTTAGGCTATTTTGAAAATAGCAGTCGTAAAATCATAAGTGTTTTCGAGAATGATTGGTGGTTGTAGGTTAATTGATAACACCCGATAAACAGGGGTCACTTGCATTGTTTATTCATTACCAAAAAAATAATACTAAAATTGTATAACTCTAGAGGGGTTTGTATGAAGTTCGGTTCTTGTTTAAAAGTATTTGCGTTGATAAGTATTTTGACGTCATTTTCAGCACAAGCATTTGTATTGTCTGGATTTAAATGGGGTACACCAATACTAGGGCAAGGGGCTTCTCTCACCTGGGGTTATGCGGATGACGTTTTGGGCTGTCGAATCGTAGGGCAAAATGGAGATCCTTGTGGTAGTGGAATAGAAACTGACGGGAGTCTTTTGCCGGGAGAAACTTCTGATTTTATTTTTACAGAGGTTAGTCGAGCGTTTGACTCCTGGTCAAATGTTGCTGATCTTGCTTTTACATTTACGACTGCTGCTGATCCAGATATTTTGATTGGAAGACATGCCTTAGATGGAGTCGGCAATGTTCTTGCACATGCCTTTATCAGCTTTTTCAACAATCCAGTGGGAATGAATGAGGCAGCGATAAGTGATATTCACTTTGATACTGGGGATACTTTTGTACTGGATGCTGATGATTTTACAGGTGGTTTTTTCTTTAACACGTTGACTCATGAAATCGGACACAGTTTGGGACTGGATCATGTTGGTCGTCTTGATACGGATTCACTAATGAACCCAATTATTCAAAGGAGCTTTGTTGGTCCGCAGGCTGATGATATCGCTGGTATTCGAGAATTATATGGAGTGGCTGCAGTTCCTCTTCCTGCAGCGTTTTGGTTAATGTTATCGGGTTTTGGCGTTTTTACAGCAATTCGTAAGCATGTAGCGGCATCTTAATCTACTTATATTAAGGAATGGAAATTCAATAACTTGTAGGTTTAGCTTGTCTTGTTGTCCGTTTTCTGCGCTGTAGTAACAGTTACATAGCCTGCGATGGGCCTGATTCTTTGCCTTGAATACGAACAGTGATTTGACAAAAACGGGTCTACGCCAAATCTGCAAGTTATTGACTTTCCTTTCCCAAGAGCATCAATTGAAGTTTATTAACTACTTTTTATTCAGTATTTGTTTAATTGTTGTTCAGCCTGTTCACGCAACTTGGGCTGGAATGACGGATCAAGAGCTAGCCAATCAGTCTGAAGTGATTGTCAAGGCAACCTTTATTGGTAAAACTACTGTCAGATTTCCTGAAACACAGAAACCAAAGTTGCTTGGTGTTTTAAAGGTAGAGCACATCTATAAGGGTGAATCGGCCGATGTCGTATTACTCGACCTACCTTTACGTTCGCCGAATGTTAGTGTAAGTACCGATATAAGTCATACTGTTGGACAGCATGGTTTCTGGTTTCTAAGATCATCCCCTGCTTTCGAAGGTGTTTTCCTGGTTGACCATCCTCAGCGGATCTGGTCTCTTGATCAACAAAGAAAGTTGAAACAATTACTGGCTCCGACTGCACGCTAGAAGGCTGCCCGAGAATAGAAATCGTGGCGAGGGAAAGCTGATTTGTGCCAGATGTTCCTCAGGAGGCTTTCTATTTTCGGGCAGCCTTCCTAGTGCTCCATCAATATCAATGTTGTATTGAGGTGGAGTTAGGTGGTTTGACGAAATAAAGTTACCAACCTTGCTTGTCTTTTTGCTCCTGACCAACGCAATCCCAATCGTTGCGTAGAATGACTATGCGCCTTTTGAGATGGTTCGGTCAGAAACAAAAATCCTGCGCAATCTTGGTAACTTTATTCCTCAAACAAGTCTTTCAACTTCCGTGCTTGATTGTCAATGGCAATGTAGGATTTTGGTTGAATTAAATCCTCGCTCCTTAAGAGCATAAAATTTCCTCCAAATCTTTTAAATACAATATGGAATTTATTGACATTATTAATGCAGCACCGCTGGTATCAGTTGACTTAATTATTCAGAACAAAAATAAAGAAATTTTACTCGGTAAGCGGTTAAATCGACCAGCAAAGGGTTTTTGGTTTGCACCAGGTGGAAGAATCAAGAAAAATGAAACGCTTGACAATGCGATTGCTCGTGTCTCACAAACAGAGCTTGGCATGACGTTAAAGAAACAAAATAGCTGGTTTCTAGGGGGGTATGATCATATTTATACAGACAATTATTTAAATAAGGATAACATCAATACTCACTATGTTGCCTTGGGCTATGCTTTTATGTTGTCGGAAAACCCTAAAATCAAAATTGATGTTCAGCACTCAGAAATCACCTGGCTTTCAGTCGAAGAACTTCTGAATCACCCAGAAGTTCATTCCAACATGAAGGCCTATTTTAATCAGACAGATTTTTTTAAAAATCCACCAGTTTAGGAACGCGCACGAAATAACTTGGACAATCGGCGTAAGATTTTTGTTTGTATTCAAGGCACAGAAACAGGCGCATAGTGAGCTATGCAACTGTTTCTGTAACGCGGAAAACAGACAAAAAGATACGTCAATTGTTCAAGTTATTTCGTGCGCGTTCCTTAGTATCTCCAGCCTATTTAAAAAATTAATGATTGTTTCTCAGATTAATAACATTTATCTATTCTGCACACACAATACTGCATTTTTTCAGCAAACTAAATCCAACTTCTTGAATGTGAGATTCCAAATGCATGTTTTAAATCAATGTCTATTGATTACGTTTTTTATGCTGCTTCTTGGTTGTGGGGTTAAACACCCGAAGGCTCCAGTTAAGGCTTTTGCTTGTGCTCAAGGGTTTGGCGCATATGCAACAGGTGGTCGTGGTGGCGATGTTTACCATGTTACAAAGTTGTTGGATGATGGCGCAATTGGAACTTTGCGCCACGCTCTGGATAGCGCCACCGGAGCGCGAACTGTCGTGTTTGAAATCGGTGGCATCATTAATTTGAACTCTAGACTGAAAATAAGGTCAGACAGAATCACGCTTGCTGGACAAACCGCTCCCGGTGGTGGGATTACAGTTGCCGGATATCCACTTGATATTGTTGATCGATCAGATGTGATTATTCGCTATATGCGATTTCGTGTTGGTGATTACAATGCCAGAGATCCTAAGGATAAAAGTAAAGGCAATGGAAACAAAGATTTGGGAGGAGCAGGAGGAGATGCTATCTATGCTTTTAATACCAACCGTCTAATTTTCGACCATATTTCAGCGTCATGGAGCATGGATGAGGTGGTGGATATTCTT
>JAZGEP010000207.1:0-2050 GCA_036478815.1 Methylococcales bacterium | reverse complement strand
GACGTAGGCCATTGTTGTCAAATCACTGTTCATATTCAAGGCGCGAAAACAGGCGCATAGTGAGCGATGTAACTGTTTTCGCAACACCGAAGATGAGCAAAAAGACAAGTCAATTGTTCAAGTTATTTCATGCACGCTCCTTAGTATCTGACTCGTCATAACAAACTATGCGCTTGTTACACGCAATTGTTCTGTTGCTGTTTATACTGATTCCTCCTGCCATTTATTTTTCACTGAATTTGATTCAACCACGTTATTTTTGCCTGGCATTAATTGCTGTCTTCGCTTTGCGTATGCTGCCAGGCTGGATACAAAACCGGGATTCCAGTGCTTTTATGCTCTGGTCATTGTTAATGATGGCAGCTCTGGTTACGATAGCGATCAGCGATAGTACCTTTGCATTATTACTGTATCCAGTGGTCATGAATATCGGTTTTTTGATATTGTTTTTATACTCACTGGTTGTTCCGCCATCAATGATTGAACAAATTGCTCGTCTTCATGAAGCTGATCTGCCAGAATCAGGGGTTCGTTATACCCGCAAGGTAACGATGGTCTGGAGTGTTTTCTTTCTGTTCAACGGCTGTATCGCAGCATGGACAGTTTGGAGGGGCGATTACGCTTTGTGGGGGCTTTATAATGGTTTGGTTGCCTATTTATTGATGGGTGTATTGATGATTGCAGAATACTGGGTACGCAGTCAGGTTCGTAAAACATTCAAAAATGAGTAATTCCGATCTAATCCTGTTGCCAGTTTTTAAGCAAGCAGCATATCTGGATGGTAATGAAGTTATTCTGGAGCTATTTATCCCAGATGATCTTGCGTATTTTAATGGTCACTTTGATCGAATTGCCGTTGTACCAGGGGTTACCCAGATTCATTGGGTCGTGCATTATGCCCGATTGCACATTGAAAAGTTTGTCGATGCTAATCAAGCGCCTAAAGCTTCGATAGTCCAGCACACCGCCTTCGATAGTTTTTATCAAATGCAAGTGATTAAATTCAAGAGTTTGATTCTTCCAGGAACCACGGTTCATCTCAGTCTGCGCTTAGTGGATGATGGCAGCAAACTGTATTTCAGGTTTTATTCGGAAACTCAGGAATTCAGCTCTGGACGACTATATTTCCAATCGGCATGACCTTACCAGTTGAATTCAAACCCTGTATTATTATTCCGGTTTTCAATCATGAGAGGCCGCTGGTTAGGGTAATTAACCAGCTCAAACAGTATCGGATTCCCTGTTTGCTGATTGATGATGGTAGTGAGCAGAATTGTGCAGAGGTTATTCAGGACATCGCTATGCGAGAAGCTTGGGTTTCAGCGATAACCCATCCGCAAAATCGTGGGAAAGGTGCGGCCATCAAGAGCGGATTAAATTCAGCCCAATCTCTAGGTTATAGCCATGCATTGCAAATTGATGCTGATGGCCAACATAATCTTGCAGATGTGAATTGTTTTGTTGAGCAGGCAAGAACACATCCTGGATGCATCATTATCGGGCAGCCTGTATTCGACCAATCAATCCCCCGAATACGCTATTACAGCCGCTATTTGACTCATTTGTGGGTTTGGATTAATACGTTATCATTTCAACTCAAAGATACGATGTGTGGCTTTCGTATCTATCCTGTTGTTGTGCTGAATCAATTTATTCACAACAATCGTACTGGCAACCACATGGAATTTGATATTGAAATTCTTGTTAAATTGTTTCGCCAGCAAGTGTGTATCAAATCACTGGCAACAAAAGTTAATTATCCTGAAGATGGCCTTTCTCATTTCCGCTTATGGAGAGACAACGTTTTGATCAGTCGTATGCATGCGAGTCTTTTTTTCTCGTTGATCACTAGTTATCTGCCAACATTACTTAAAAAACATCTATTTAATCGGCAACAGCCTTATGAGTAAGCCACAACAACAGGCGCACTGGGCAACCATAGAGGAAACCGGGGTGTATTGGGGTATGCGTCTACTGGTGATGATTTACAATGTATTTGGACGCACAGCATTTCGAGCGCTGCTTTATCCAACCGTTGCTTATTATTTTG
>JAZGEP010000206.1:0-3105 GCA_036478815.1 Methylococcales bacterium | reverse complement strand
TTTTACGCAGGATTTTTTTTCATCTTCAAGACGCATCAATAGGCGCATAGTGGGCTATGTAACTGTTTATGCAACGCCGAAGATGAAAAAAAAGACAAGTAACAATGTTAAAATATTTATGATCGGGTACTTATCATGTTACTGAGTTTTAGTTGGTAGCATACATGGAACTAATTTCGACAACTGATTTGTCTTTTTCTCATCCTCGACGCTGCATAAACAGTTACATGGTTCACTATACGCTGTTTATGCGCCTTGAAGACAAGCAATAATTTAAGCCAGTTATGAAGATATCTCGTATATGCTCATAAAATATTACAGTTACTGAGATATTGTTAAATAAAAATGATGTAATCTGCAAAAATGCCTAGTATTGTCTGATATCATATCAGCGAGTGTGGATGAGCATATTGTTTTGTGAGCAATCCTGTTAGCTAGCTTGGGCTATTTGGGTCTTGGCGACACGTTAATTGGATGGGTTATGGGTAGATGATGGGAAACACAACTAAAGTTGAAATGACTGCAGAGAATACTGGTACTGTTGATAAGATTCGTGATCTGTTATTTGGTTCACAAATGGATAGTTACGATCATTATTTTCAAAAATTGGAAGCGATGATTGTCAGTGAATCCAGAAAATCAATGGATGAGATGAGTATGCGAATGAAGGCATTGGAAACCTCGCTCAATCAGCGCATTGGAAAAACAGAGAGAAGCCTGGAACGAGAGCGAAAAGAACGTATTGCGGCATTAGATACAATCAAAGACACGCTACAACAGAGCTTTCAGCAGTTGAATGATCAGTTACAAAAGACCGAAGGCAGTTCAACACAAAACATTGCAGATGTGAAGAGTTTGCTTGATCACCAAACCCAAAGCCTGGGTTCACAGATTCAAACGTTGCGGGAACAATTCAATCAATCACTGAATGACCAGGCAACACGTTTGGACGCACAAACAATCAAACGCCAGAAATTGGCAGATTTACTCTCAGAAATTTCAAACCAGCTCACGCATGGCTAGCAAACAGACTTAGTCAATGGCTGCCAAAATACAATCTGCTCAGCACATACATCAAGAGGATGAGTTGGAGCAACTCAAACAACTGTTGTTTGATCAGGAGTTGCATAGCATTGAAGAGCTGCGCAAACATTTGTTGGATCCGCAACAACGTATCGTTGATACGGCTGAAATTCTTGCCGAATCAATCAAAATTGCAGCTGCCGATAAACAAGATCTTGTTGCGGCACTGAATGATCCGGTGGATCAATGTATCCGCAGCATTGTTGAGCACAAACCCCAACAGTTTGCAGATTCTCTATTTCCGGTGATGGGGCCGGCGATTCGCAAATCAATTAGTGAGACCTTGAAAAGCTTTGTTCAATCAACCAATCAAATGATTGAGCAAAGTATGTCATTCAAATCACTGCGTTGGCGATGGGAAGCAAAACGTAGCGGTGTTCCGTTTTCAGATATTGTTCTTAAGCATTCATTAATCTATCGTGTCGAAGAAGTGTTTCTAATTCAGCAAGGCAGCGGTTTGCTGATTGAGCATGTTAGCCATCCAGATATTATAGAACGCGATAGTGATGCGATTTCTGCAATGCTCACAGTCATCCGTGATTTTAGTCGTGATTCTTTTTCTACAGAGGCGAGTGACAGTTTACAGACCGTTGAATTTGGAGATCGCACTTTGTGGATGGTTGACGGACCCAAAGCAATATTAGCTTGTGTTAATCGTGGTTTAGCGCCAAAAATCAATCGTGTCACGCTACAATCTGTATTGGAGCAATTTCACTCGCTATATGGTACTGAGATAGAGGAATTTTCAGGCGATCGTAGCCAGCACCCTCAGTTTCAGGAGTTATTAGAAACTTGTCTCACACATCAAAGTAGAGAATCAGAATCTCCTCCTGAAAAACGACATTGGCTGAATAGCAAGTTTACCTGGTTGTTATTGAGTATCGTATTGCTGAGTGCTTATTGGTTCTGGCATGAATATGATGAGCAACGCCGTACCAATGATTTGTTGACTGAATTAAAATCCATGCCCGGGATGGTTGTTATTGGCACTGAAACAGTTGCAGATACGATACTGGTAAAAGGATTGCGTGACCCACTGGCGCCAACGTTGGACACACTTGCAGAGAAGCACGGCTTTGCCAGTGATGAACTGCAATTTCAAATGGCTTTGTATCAGTCACTTGATCCGCCACTGGCATTAAAACGTGCAGCTCAACTATTAGATATTCCCAAGACAGTTTCTTTGTCTGCGCAGGGTCAGCAACTTTCGCTGTCTGGCACTGCCACCAGTGAATGGTTGAATTTTGCAGACAAAATGCGCGATCGTGTTCCCGGTTTCAATACGCTAAATTTGGATCAGGTAACAGTAGATAATGCTTCACGATTGGTGCAGATTCGCCAGCAATTGCAGGCGCCACAAACAGTTCAATTACGGTTGGATAACAATACTTTGTTTGTTAGTGGTATTGCGCCACAAGCTTGGATTAACAGCCTCAAACAAAAAAGTGCAGAGTTGCAGCCTGCACTCAAATTGACTACCGATAATCAGGGTCATCCACTACAGGCTAATGAATGGTTACAAGCTGTCGCTCTGCAGCAGGAATTAGATGGCGTATCATTCTATTTTAGCCAAGGCATTACTTTTAGTGCTTTACAGCAAACTCGTATGCAAGAACCATTGCGCAAGATCGGCCGGTTGCTAATGCTACTTGATGCATTAAAAGTCGATGCCAGGTTCGTAGTGAAGGGTTATACCGATGGTACTGGAAGTGATGATCACAACCAACCACTTAAACTCAAGCGAGCTGAAGTTATAAAACAACAGTTGATAAAGTCAGGGGTGACTTCAACATCTATAGTAGTTGTTGCGGGACAGGCTGTGGTCGATATTGATCAATCTGATACTTCATTAAGAAGAGTGGATTTACAGGTTAAATTGTTGAGTTCGGAGTAGTTAGGTAACGCGCAATCAATAACCCACCAGTATTGCGCAGGATTGTTGTTTGTCTTCAAGGCGCAGCGTAGGGAGCATAGCGGGCTATGTAACCGAAGTTGCAACGCAGAAGACAGGCAACAAGACAA
>JAZGEP010000205.1:0-2409 GCA_036478815.1 Methylococcales bacterium | reverse complement strand
ACATTGGGTACAGACAATAAAATGCTTCCATCTGCTTTTACAAAATCCTTGAGCTGAACCAGTAATTGTTGCGGCGAGCGTAAATGCTCCAACAAATCTGCACAAACAATCACATCGTATTGATCTGATAACAGGGTTGCCAGTGATTGAGTTTCCAGATTCGCGCTTTGGATTTTACGGTAGCAGTCTGAATGCTTGGTTTCTTGTAAGTTAAGATCGATACCATCCACAATACAGTTTTTTTCAGTGCTGAGATATTCCCCCAAAACGCCGCTGCCAGCACCTAAATCCAGGACTAGACTATCGGCTGATATTTTCTCAGCAATCGCGGTAATTGAATTTCTGGTTTTAGCATCAAATACCCGATAATAAGCATGTGGCTCATTGACTGCTTGATCTAAATTGATTTGCTCTGAATTATTGTGTTCTGGCATTGCTAACCCCACTGATGTTTCAGTTGGCAGAACCCAAACTCTCTGGTTTGCCCCATAATCTGAAAGTGTGCTTCAACAGTATCAAACAAGCGCATCCCTTCTGGATCCAGTGCATGTGCTTTAACGATGTAGCTGCCGGGTAACAGCACTAAATCAGGAAAATTGATTGCAAATTCATACTGATGCGCTTCCACTCGCTTCAGTTGATAACCTGCAATCTCAGAAGTACTGCCATAAACAGGCGTTCCATCAGCACGCAAAAGACCAACCGCAACATTGGGATGACGGTCATCGGGTGATCGCAGCAGGCCGGTGATTGACAACGTTTCCCCCAAACGATACACCGGATCGATCACACTCTCTCCGTCTTGCAACAAATGTAATTCTTCAACCCGGTACTCGTTGGCGGTCTCTATGTGCTGATTATCCTCAACCTGCTGCTTTTGTTGTTGCGTTTTTTTCTCATGATAAGCCAGGTATTGCTGTGTGACATCAAATGCATCGCCATACATATGTTGTTTACCGTGATGAATCCAGCAAGCGCGTCGACACAACTTTTGCACATGAAACATACTGTGCGAACAAAACAACAGTGTTCCGCCACGCTCACGAAAATCATGTAACCATGCCGTACACTTTTTCTGAAACGATTCATCACCAACGGCGAAAACCTCATCGGTAATCAGAATGTCTGGATTCATGGCACTCACCACAGCAAAACCCAAGCGCACTACCATCCCCGACGAGTAATGTTTGATTGGTTCATCAATATAAGAACCAATATCTGCGAACTCAATAATTTGCGGTGTTTTGGCTTTAATCTCTTCTCGCGACAAACCCATTAAACCTGCAGCAATGCGGATATTTTCCCGCCCGGTATGTTCTTCATGAAAACCGGCACCAAGCTCCAGTAATGCCCCCATCCGTCCATTGACCACCAGCTTGCCACGTGTTGGATTGATGACACCGGCAATGATTTTCAACAGTGTCGACTTACCAGCTCCGTTTTCACCAATAATACCTAGCGATTCGCCACGATACAGATTAAACGAAACATCACTGAGTATTTGATGTTGCCTGGAAACCTCCTGTCCTCGAAGCACTTGCCACAAGGCAGAAACCCGATCACTGGATGTTCTCAGTTTGGGATAGCATTTGGTAATACCACTCAACTCAATCAGATGATCATCTGAGTTTGTACGGTTTTCGCCCATTTATATGAACTCTTCAAAACGCCGACTGCAACGCTTGAATAACTGATAACCACACACAAATACAAGAATTGAAGCGACCAGTGCAACCAAATCCATGGTCTGTATATTCCAATCACCCGCCAACATCAATTCACGATAACGCCCAATCAGAAAAGCCAGCGGATTGAGCAAATAATAATCACGGTAACGTTCTGGAACCAGCGAAACTGAATACAGTATTGGGGTCAGATAAAACATAAACATCATCACCGAACTGACAATCTGACTGACATCATTGAGAAAAACCTGGAACGACGACAATACAAAACCAATCCCGATCGACATGATCATTTGCAACAACAAGTACAAAAGAAAAATCGGCAACATCAATAGATGCAAACTGTAGCCCATCAGCGTCAACGCACCAAACACTAATAATAATCCCGCCATATGAACCAGATAAACAGCAATCACCGTAGAGAACACCAGAATCTCATGTGGGAATTTGATTTTCTTGATCAGAGAAGAGTTAGATTGTACAGATGTCACACTGCGCTGCAACGCTTCACTAAATGCCAGCCACGGCCATAAACCAATCGCCACAAACGGCAAAAAGCCTTCACCACCAAAATCGGTAGAACGGATACGAAAAATCGTGGAAAACACAAAAGAGTAAATCAGCAATTTAATCACCGGTTGCACAAAAACCCAAAGTACACCGGCAGCACTGCCAAGATAGCGATTAGTCAGTTCACGCTTAAGAAATTCCACAAACAAATGAA
>JAZGEP010000204.1:0-3270 GCA_036478815.1 Methylococcales bacterium | reverse complement strand
CGGCAATTGCAGCATGTCGCAGTCTGGACAACACTTTGTTGACATCACTCAGTGTATTGACATCGAGATCATGATCATCTCTGATGATATCAATGAAATACTGGACAATCTTCTCATCAAAATCATCACCACCCAAATGATTGTCACCATGACTAGCAACCACTTCAACAACACCAGACTGGATATCTACAATTGAAACATCAAACGTACCACCACCCAGATCATAGACCAGAATTTTCCGTGCTTGCTGCAAATCGCTTTCATAGGCCAGCGCTGCTGCCGTCGGCTCATTGATGATTCTGACCACCTCGAGACCAGCGATTTCTCCAGCTTCTCTGGTAGCCTGGCGTTGGGCATCATTAAAATAAGCAGGTACAGTAATCACTGCTTTATCGACAGTTGTTTTTAAGAACTCTTCAGCACGGTTTTTCAGCGTTTTCAAAATGATTGCTGAAATTTCCTGCGGAGTATAGCTTTTGTCGCCCAGCACCACTTGTTCGTCCTTGCCCATGCTGCGCTTGATTGATCTGACAGTACGTTCTGGATACAGCACTGATTGATTCAAGGCAACATCGCCTACCATCAACTCTGCGTTTTCGTTAATACCGACTACAGAGGGCAAAACCTTGTTACCTTTGTCATCAGCGATAACGATTGCGTGTCCATCCAAGACCACCGCAACTTCTGAATTTGTAGTGCCAAGGTCAATACCGATAATTGTTTGTTCTGTACTCATGTTTTTATTCTATCCATTCAATTTATTTACAACGACTTCTGCCAGTCGTAAAACCTCATCATTCCAGTAAAAGCCCTGGGAAATCTCGGAAATGACGATCCCATTTTCCTGTTTAGGTTTGGTGACTCGTTCGGCTGCTCGCATCGATACAGGATCAAATGCCTGCCCAATTGAATTGATGGGGCGAACCCCTTGTGCTGATAACAAGTGGTCAAAACGATTAAGAATCATTGTTTGTCCCTCAGCAATCGATTTTAATAAGCGTAATTCATTTTTCAAGAAACGGCGTTTGAAAAAACCTGGGCGAAATGCTTCCCATGCATCAATAGCAGCCACTAAACGATCACGAATACTCAATAAATCCAATAACACGGGTTGTAGTGCGTGGGCTGATGCCATACCCACTTCTTTATGATAACGCTGGCGTTCGGCTTCCCAACCTTGTTGTTGCTCTGTTGAGGCATCGGCTAGTTTTTGTAATGTATCCAGTGCGGATTTAAATTGCCGTGCTTCCGTGCGTACTTCTGTCTTTAAGACTGCCAATTCACTAAACACTTGAGCCAATCCAACCGGTTGTTCTGACGCATCGATTGAATCTGTAGTTTCAGTCTGATCCAGTAATTGCTTAAATTGTTCAATGATCTGAGATTTATTATTCTCCAATTCGATTCCCCGGTTCTTTCAGCAAGCATTGATGTAGCATTTGACGAAACAACAGAGGATCCGGTCTTCCAGGTTTTATTTCTGTCTGCAAAGCTTGAACAATTGAATTTGAGTCAATTTCGGGAATATGAAACAGTGCATGAGCCAAGCGTGCTCGCTTGTCCTTAATTGCCTGATAAGCCTGGTGAATTGATTTAAACTTTTGTGGATCGCGATCAGGCGGCGATTCGCGTACCTTGCTTAGATAGGCTTGATTGATGGTCTCATCATCGGCATCGGCAGTGATCCCTAGAATGACAAAAGGATTAACACTCATTTTAGTTTCCTTTTGCTGTCTGGTAATAACTCCATTGGCAATTCCTCATCGGGTAATCCACTAAGGATTCGTTCTGCAAATTCTTCGGGGCTGAGTCCAAGTTCTCTGGCAGCATCACCCATTATCTGATTGAGCATTTGCGGATTAAATTCATCTTCACTAGCATCGCCATAGACAGCATTATCATAGTCATCCAGAAAGCGCATCATACGGTTGGCAACTTGTCCCTGATTATTGCTTTGTGCATCTTCAACAGCATTTTCTAATCGATATAATTCAGTACGTGATAATTTGGCGGGTTGATTGCCGCACTTGGCACGAACACTCAGAAATATGAATACAGGAAGTTCCAGCTCTAATGCAGATAGACGACGCAAATATGAATGGATCAATTTAAACTGTTCAAGCTTGATCAGCAGCTCACCCAATGCTTCCAATTCCTCTATTGACCAATTCAGCTTGATGCCTTGTTTTAAATATGGTGTCAGTGCGGTTACTGGCGCTTTAATCTGTGCATCTGCTTCATCCGTCAATTCACAGACCGAGTGCAAGAGTGCAAACAACGATTCTTTGGTTGCTGATGGTGCAGATTTAACCACCTTTTTTAAACCCGATAATGTGGATTGACAGTGTTTCGCAGGCAAACCCAGTCGTGTAGCTTCTATAGCAATCAGCGTCTCAGCCAACACGGGTTGTAATAATTTTCGAGCCTTATCCAGTTGCGATGCTAGATTCTCTTCCGTCTGCCCCAACATCACAGCCAACAGCGTAGGTTTACCAGCAGTATTGGTTTCCCCGCCAAGCAAACCAATATCGATACAAACCAATGCTTGATCAATCGGTGTACGCGCAACTTTCTGAGCGGCAACCAGTTCTTTATCTGCTAATTCAAATTTTTTGGCGCGAATCTGTTTACGTGCATGCGCCAAGTGTGCCTTGACTAACTGGGCGCTGACTTTTTGATTAATCGGATCAATCTTCAGCAAAGTATTGGCAAGCTTTACACCTTTCTTGAACGCACCTCGCGCGATAGCTGATTCAACTGCATACTGCAAAAATACCGGATCGTTTGGTAATTGCTTTAAGGCACGTTCAATACAGTCATCCCGTTGCTTAACATCGTCCAGTTTTTCATAGTGCTCACAGAGTTTTATCCAGCTATCATGATCGTGTGGATCGCTTTTTAGACTGCATTCCAGCATTGTTCCTATTGGTGGATACTCTGCCCCATAGATTTTATCGTAAAGTTCGACAATATGGCGCATGACTAAAGCAGCGTTCAGATCGGCATCCACGCTATCCGATGATCGCTGATAGTCATCTAACACTTTGTGCCAATGAGGAATGGCACCCATCAAATCGTGTTGGGTTTCGCAATGCAATGCTCGATAGCGTGCTTTTTCCAGCGCAGATATTGTCTCAAACTGCTTCTGATAGGCTTTAATTCCAGCAGGGTAATGTACCAGTAATGCACGAGCAGTCTGTTGTAGTTCTGGGTTGGCGTTTTTCTTTGCTTCAGTCGATACGGCTTGAAATAGCTGCTTGGGTTCAGTGC
>JAZGEP010000203.1:0-8335 GCA_036478815.1 Methylococcales bacterium | reverse complement strand
ACTGGAATAGTTCGAAACGACTTTCATATTATGCAACCAGCTGGTCACTCATTTACTTTCTGATGAATAGTGAGGAGGACAGGCAATGGTTGGGTAAGCTGCTCACTGAAAAAGCCAGTCAACGCTGCGAAAAAATTATTACCCATCAATATATCGACGATCTTTATCCAGGCGGTATTGCCAATTTGCAGCAACGCTTTAATAAATGGATATATTCAGCAAGCACGTTGTCTACACATCGTTATTGATCTAGACAGGATAGGTAGTGTTCATTTAAACCCATTCCTCAAAATCCTCACCCTCTTTTTCTGGAGGCATTAAATCTTCTTTACTGACACCGAGCGCCAATACGACCGGGCTGGCGACATAGATTGAAGAGTAAGTTCCGATCAGTACGCCTACAATCAGTGCGATGGCAAAGTTGTGGATGATTTCGCCACCCATCAATACCAGTGCGATTAAGACTAACAAGGTTGTCAGCGAGGTAATCACGGTTCGGGTTAGCGTTTGGTTAAGCGAAACATTCATCACTTCGATGGGTTCACCTTTGCGCATTCGCAGGAAATTTTCACGAATCCGGTCAAAAACTACAATGGTGTCATTCAGTGAATAACCAATCACTGCCAAAATCGCTGCTAATACGCTGAGATTGAATTCCAGGGCAAATACCGAGAAAAATCCAAGGGTGATAATCACATCATGGATTAATGCGGCAACAGCGCCCAGTGAAAAACGATATTCAAATCGCCAGGCAACATAGAGCAAAATGCCAAAGATCGCGTATAACATGGCAAGTCCGCCATTTTCACGTAACTCTTCGCCGACTTGTGGTCCTACAAATTCTATGCGGCGTAATTGTGCTGCTGCACCATCACCAGATCTGACCACCTCCATAATCCGGTTGCTGAGTTCTGCGCTCACCCGACCTTCTTTGGATGGCAGTCGAATCAGTATGTCTTTTGCTGTTCCGAAATGTTGAACACTGGCATCATCAAAGCCTCCAGCGACCAATTGATTACGGATGATTTGTGGATCGACTGAACCCGGATAACCAATTTCCACCAGTGTTCCACCGGTAAAATCAATGCCTAACTCCAGACCTCTGAAAATTAATGAGGCTATTGAGATAATAATCAGTAGAGCAGACAGAATCATTGCAAGCTTGCGCTTGCCCATAAAATCATAGATTGATTGAGATGCCATCGTTTTATCCCTTAATTCCGTCAGTTAAACCAGTATCTGCTGATACCCCTTCAAGCGCTTTTTTACCACTCATCCACACAGGCCAGATGGGTAAATTATTCATTCGTTTTGAGCCATACATCCAGTTAATCATCATCCGTGTGATCAGAATTGCACTAAACATTGATGTGACAATACCAATTGATAAGGTGACTGCAAAACCTTTGATGGGTCCAGTACCGAAACTGAATAAAACCACTGCGGCAATCAGTGTAGTGAGATTGGCATCAAAAATAGTCGAGAATGCTTTTTCGTATCCAGCATGGATAGACTGTTGAGGTGTGGTTCCACTTTTAAGTTCTTCGCGAATACGTTCAAAAATCAACACATTGGCATCAACCGCCATTCCCACAGTCAGTACGATGCCCGCGATACCGGGCAATGTCAGTGTCGCTTGTAATAGTGATAACACTGCAATTAACAGAACCAGATTGATGGTTAGTGCAATGTCGGCAATGATTCCAAATCGACTGTAGTAAGTTGCCATAAACAACAGGACTGCTGCAAAGCCCACGATCACTGATAAAAAGCCCTTGTTGATGTTATCTTTACCAAGGCTTGGTCCAATGGTGCGTTCTTCAACAATATCCATCGGTGCTGCTAATGCACCAGCACGTAGCAATAATGCCAGATTTCGGGCTTCTGTTGTTGAATCGAGTCCGGTAATCTGAAAGCGCTTGCTGAAGTTATCGCGGATGGTTGCAATGTTAATCACTTCCGCAACCTGTTTGGATTTGCGAATCAGTTTGCCATTGATCTTTTTGGTTTCGGTTTTTCTTTCAATAAACACAACAGCCATTGGCTTGCCGACATTCTGGCTGGTGATACGCCCCATTTTTTTGGCGCCGACTCCATCCAGAGTCACTGAAACCATTGGCCCACCACTTTGTTGATCCAATCCGGAACTTGCATCAACAACCTGATCACCGGTCACAATCACTTGTCGCTTTAATAATACAGGGCTACCATCGCGCTCATGATATAGTAGCGTCCCTGATGGTACTCGACCGCTCAATGCTGTTTGTACATCATGTTTTACATCAGCCATGCGAAATTCCAGGGTTGCAGTCGCACCAAGAATTTCTTTAGCACGCGCTGTATCCTGTACACCAGGTAATTGCACAACAATGCGTTCTTCACCTTGTTGTTGAATCACTGGCTCTGCAACACCAAGCTCGTCGACACGATTACGCAATGTCATCATATTTTGCTCAATTGCAAATTTCTTGATATCGCGTTTCTGATCAGGCGTTAATCTGGCAACCAGTGTTAAGCTGTCTTCCTGTTGTGGAAGTAACTCCAGACCAATTAATTCGCGTCTGATAATATCACTTGCATTATTTAGTTGCTCCTGCGTCTTGAATCTTACGAAAATCTCACCTTTATCGGCTTTTATACTGCCAACATAACGTATTTTCTTTTCCATGAGTGCAGCGCGTATATCGTTGGCATAACGCTCTTCTGCCTGTTTGATCGCCGAATCCATATCAACTTCAAATAGAAAATGCACACCTCCGCGCAGATCCAGACCCAAATACATGGGTTCAGCATCCAGACTGCGCAACCATCCAGGCGTTGCAGGAGCAAGGTTTAGTGCAGCCACATAGTTGGAACCCAGTTCATCTCTTAAATGATCGGCTGCTTTAAGCTGTATTTCGGTATCGCTAAAGCGCAATAACAGCGTGGAGTCCTTTAATTCATCGGATTTCCAGGTAATGCCCTTCTGTTTGAGGGTCTGCTTGATTTGATTAACTTTCGCATCATCAAGCACTGCTTTTCGTAGTGGTGAAATTTGAACCGATGGATCAGATCCATATAAATTCGGTAGCGCATAAACTGTAGCAACCAGAATTGTGAGAATGATTAGAATGTTCTTCCACATGGGAAAGTAATTCAGCATAGAGTTACCGATCAGTTGACTGTAATAGATGTTAGGCAGTCATGTTGACTGCCTGGAGATGTGGCGGGTAAAATCACTGGAGAATGATTCTTATTGGATACTCAATCAGCTATTTTTTAACCAGTGCTTTATACGTGCCTTTCGGCATTAAAGAGCTGATTGCACTTCTTTGTACCCAGACAATATCGCCAGGACTGACTTCCAGGCCGATAAAATTGTCGTCAATTTCAGCCACCTTGCCGAGCAAACCGCCCGTGGTGACTAACTCTGTACCTTTACTCAGTGAATCCACCATGGTTTTATGTTCTTTGGAGCGTTTTTGACCTGGGCGGATAAACAGAAAATAAAAGAAAACCAGAATTGCCATCGGCATTAACAAGCCTGCAAAATCGTTGCCTGCAGATGCAGCGCCTTCTGCCATTGCGTTTGAAATGAAAAAGTTCATGTTGTCACTCGTTATTATATAAGTAAGATCACTGTTCTATCGATTCTATCCAGTCATTAAACCGTATCAGTCGAATAGTTATTATTTAGGAGTGAGGATTTAATAAGTTACCGAAGTTTGGCGCAGCATTTTGATGTCGCAGGAGTACTCATAAATGGGCGCATAGCAGGCTACGCAACTATTATATGAGTGCTTCTGTGGGATCAAAAGGCAAGTCAAAATTGGGAAGTTATTAAATCCTCACTCCTTAGTGTTGAATCATTATGTTTCGACATTGCAAGACTATTACTTGCAGATGCACCGCGGATATCCAGACGATTATCGCATAGTTGGTACTTTTTTTCCTTGCTCCTTGTAAAAATCATCGACAAACGATTCAATCTCGCCAGCTTCAATCGCTGAGCGCAAAGCTTTCATCAACCATTGATAAAAATGCAAGTTGTGAATGGTATTGAGTCTGGCACCCAATATTTCATTACATTGATCCAGGTGACGCAAATAAGCGCGCGTATAATTGCGGCAGGTATAACAATCGCATTGTTCGTCAATCGGTCCCATATCGTTGCGATACTGGCTATTGCGAATGCGAATAGTTCCACTACGTACAAATAAGTGTCCGTTGCGTGCATTGCGGGTTGGCATCACACAATCGAACATATCAATACCGCGCCGGACACTCTCTACGATATCTTCAGGCTTGCCGACTCCCATCAGATAATGCGGTTTGTCTTGTGGCATTGTGGGCGCCAGTTCATCTAATACTTGCATCATTTCATGTTTGGGTTCACCAACGGAGAGTCCGCCAATTGCATAGCCGTCAAAACCAATGTCCACTAATGAGGATAGAGAACGTTGGCGTAGTTCAGAAAACATACCGCCTTGTACAATACCAAACAACGCTGCCGGGTTGTCAGCATGTGCTTGTTTGCTGCGTAGCGCCCAGCGCAGGGAGAGTTCCATGGATGTTTCTGCAGTTTTCATGTCAACTGGGTACGGCGTGCATTCATCGAAAATCATCACGATATCTGCATCTAATGTGCGTTGTACCCGCATTGATTGTTCCGGGCTGAGAAATACCAGATCACCATTGACCGGCGATCGAAATTCCACGCCTTGTTCAGATAGTTTGCGCATCTTGCCCAGGCTGAAAACCTGAAAGCCACCTGAGTCTGTCAGAATGGGTGCTTTCCAATGCATGAATTGATGTAATCCACCATGCTGATTGATAACATCCATTCCAGGACGCAGCATCAGATGAAAGGTATTACCAAGTACGATTTGAGCGCCAACATCAAGTAGTTCTTCTGCCGTCATTGCTTTCACTGTGCCATAAGTACCCACCGGCATAAATGCAGGCGTGTCGATACGACCTCTAGGAAATTCAAGCACACCGCGCCGTGACATACCATCAGTATGGCTGATAGAGAATTTCATGTTATGAATCAGATTCTTGTATCGATTTCATGCGGGTATTGATTCAGCACAGTATCCATCATTGTAGTTTTTTACCTTGTTTAAGATTTAAACGTGCATGAAATAACTTGAACAATTGACTTGTCTTTTTGCTCATCTTCGGTGTTGCAAAAACAGTAACATCGCTCACTATGCGCCTGTTTTCGCGCCTTGAATATGAACAAAAATCCTACGTCAATTGTTCAAGTTATTCTATGCACGTTCCATAATTATTGACCATGAAGGACATGAAGAGAATAGCAATTTTTTCAAAATGTAAAGGCTTTGTCATGAAAAAGCACAGCATTCATATGTGCCATACAAACGTGTGTACAGCACACTCTTGTCTCTTTTCTTCGTGTCCTTCATGCTCTTTATAGTGAAAATTAATAACATCACATGGAATCGGTACCATTTTCATGTGTTTTTATTTTCGCAGGATACGCGAAATCAGATCAGGCATTGAGCGTGGAATTAATCCGGTTTTCCCACGATAGCCCATCAAAGTTAAAAACACAGCGGTATAAATACCAGGCATGGTGCGATCAGAGGATGTTGTCAGAAAAAAGTGAATCATGCTCAGAATTATCACAGGAACGATCAACTTGCCAATCAGTCCAGAAATACTGCTGGGTATATTCTGGATAACACTGCTGCTATTGGTTAACAATGGAATGAGCAACAAAAACGCTGCAAAACCAGGAAGTAGGGCAGGGCTCTGGGTTGCTCGTTCAATGATTAGCTGCCAATTCCAGTTTAAATCCAGCGCAATCCAGGCAACTACATGCAATGCAGCATACAACAATACCAAAAGCCCCATCATAGTCTGTAAACTGCCTAAAATCTTCAGACCAGTGATTCGAATCGCTGGTGAGATTGCTAAGCTGAATGCCAGAAAATTTAAAGCCCAGGATCCTGAATAGGCAAGAATAAATCCACCAGAATTAGATCCCATCTGCCCAGTAACGGCAATGTAGATCATCTCGGCAAATGGAATGAGTGCAGCCAGACAGACTATCACTCGAATCAAAATAGTCATGGTTTCAAGTCAGTGGGCAGTAACAGCCCAAACAAATGCAAGTTTGAAATTACACAAAATAAGGTGATTTGCAATCAATCACCCGCTCATATTGTGCAGACTTTTATTGTCAAACTCATTGTTTGTTTTTAAGGCGCAACATGGGGTTATAGCCGGCTATGTAACCGAAGTTGCAATGCAGAAGACGGATAAAAAGACAAGCAAGGTTGGTGGTTTTATTCCTAGGAGGCTGTTCGAGAATAGAAGCCGTAGTGAGGGAAAGCTGATTTGAGTCCATTTTTTCGATTAAATGAGGCGAATACTTGCTGTATTGAACGAATTTAATCGGAAAAAGGGGCCAAAATCCGCTTTTCCGCAGTAGGTTTCTATTCTCGGACAGCCTCCTAGGCAGATGCAATTCTGTTTGACGCAACAGTGATCGAACAGTTACGTCTACAGTAAGGGGTGAGGATTTAATAACTTCCCGATTTTGACTTGCCTTTTGATCCCACAGAAGCACTCATAAAATAGTTGCGTAGCCAGCTATGCATCCATTTTATGAGTGCTTCTGTGAAATCAAAATGCTGCGCCAAACTTCGGTAACTTATTAAATCCTCACTCCTAAGGTTTTAGTGTCTGGTTTGGAGACACACGCAAAAACAGTGTGCTCCAAGTGTTGAAATCCGATATGAGAAGAGTTTTTGTGAGTCACTTTATACGTTTAAAAAACATAAAGCCTTCAATGCCACCTTTAAGCATCATGGCTGTATCACTGACTTCAAGAACTTTAAACCGATTCCAACGCCCTGTTCTTCCTATTCTCTGCACTAATAGTGCGCCATCTTCCAGTTTGTATTTGACGATTAGCGAAATTGTATCCGCTGCACGATGATCTTCAGCAACCGATTTTAATGTACCATCTGAACGAAAATTCCAAGTTTGATTTTCAGGATTTATCGCGGCGCCCTTCTTATGCGATGTGCCTTCAAGTTTCCATGATCCGAGTAATTGATCTACGGTGACTGGTTGATCTGCTGCTGAGACTTCCGCAGAGCTAGCCGCGAAACCTACTCCTGGCAGTATTAACAAAAAGTGAAGTAGTAATGTAAATAAGTGTAGGGGTTTACGTGTCATGATTTATATTCCTCTGGGCTATCACACATGGAAATTGATTGGGAGCGTATACGGAATAGTTTTGCCAACTAGTAGGTCTGTTTTCGATCAAATACTTTTTGTCATCAAGGCGCAGATATAGGCGCATTGTAAGCTGTGCAACTGTTTTTGCAACAGGCACAAGACGGATAAAAGGACAAGTCAGTTGTCGAAGTTGTTTCGTAGACGTTCGTTAGCATAACATTATCACCGTAATAACAGACATGGGCAAGCTGTAAAATGTGTAGTTAATTTAATTATAATGGTTTGATAAATCGGACATCTGTTTTAATTTGGAGCGTGCATGGAATAACTTGAACAATTGACGTAGGATTTTGGTTAGTAGGTAGGCTGGAGGAAAACTCACCAGCCCCCTGTTGCCGCAAGAGGGTTCATTCCCTCTATTTACCATCGTGTCTCTTTCAGACAATGGGCGGCTCCGCCTAGATTGCCCCTGAAGGCCAATGTCACTAACTTAAGCGCTAACCATCTGTAATTACAGCATTCTTTTGTAACAAGGATGAAAGTTCTTGCTTGCTCCACTGCGTTTTTTGCGTTCAAAGCGTCTGCCGGGGCGTATGATTGTCAGGCTTTGTCGCATTGTTTCCAGTAATTGCCTGTATCCTTGCATGGATATCAAACCGTACAAGCATTTTACGATGGTGTCTTTCATCGTTGACAAGGCTTGTGCAAAATTAATCTGGTAACGGTATTTGCACTGCGGTAGCGTCCGATCTGGATGTCGCTGTGCGGCAAACACCGCAATGGCTGTCAAATTCAAACTGAGGATGCGTGCATGATAGTCTTGTTGAACACTTAATACTGATTTGCCGGTAAAATTCTCGATCTCCAACCAGGCTTTCTGGCGCTTATAGCCTTCCTCGATTTGCCAACGTGTATGATAGAGCGCTTTAAATGCTGGGACTGGATAACGTTGAATATCCAGCAGGTTGGTCATTCAATAGTAGACCTTGTTTTTCACGGTAATGCGAATCAGACGCACGGTCTGTGGTTCAACGGGCAAGCCTTTATCGCGGCATTTGCGTCTTGCATCATCGCTGGCTGTCAAGGTGACAATTTGCTGTTTGGCTCCAGAGGCAACGAATTGACTGACTTCGGTATTAAA
>JAZGEP010000202.1:0-6105 GCA_036478815.1 Methylococcales bacterium | reverse complement strand
CATAAATATCGACCCCAGGCTCATCAACCTGACGCTCATCATCATTGACTCTGACAACAATACGTGCGGCATCAACAGTCACGATTTCGCCACCACGTTTGGCAATGACGGTGACTCCTGAGTTGGTCGCAACCGCACGCTCCATCCCTGTCCCAACTAACGGTTTTTCTGCTCTCAGTGTTGGCACTGCTTGACGTTGCATGTTTGAGCCCATCAATGCTCTGTTAGCATCATCATGCTCAAGAAACGGAATCAGCGAGGCTGCAACTGATACAATTTGCTTGGGTGACACATCCATATATTGAACGCTATCAGAGGTCGATAAAATAAATTCTTCTTTATGTCGACATGACACCAGATCATCAACAATGCGATTTTTATCATCCAGATTTACACCAGTCTGAGCAATGACGAATTGCCCTTCTTCAATTGCAGATAGATAATCGACGTCATCAGTGACAACCCGATCAACAACTCGTCGATATGGAGATTCAAGAAAACCATATTGATTAGTACGTGCATACACCGCCAGTGAATTAATTAATCCAATATTTGGTCCTTCAGGGGTTTCGATTGGACACACGCGTCCATAGTGAGTTGGATGAACGTCACGCACCTCAAAACCAGCACGTTCACGCGCAAGACCGCCAGGACCAAGTGCAGAGACTCTGCGCTTATGAGTGACTTCAGATAAAGGATTGTTTTGATCCATAAACTGCGATAGCTGACTGGAACCAAAAAACTCTTTGATTGCTGCAGAAACTGGTTTTGCATTAACAATTTCCTGCGGCATCAGGCCTTCTGAATCAGCCAGGGTTAAGCGTTCTTTGACAGCGCGTTCTACACGAACCAAACCGACGCGAAACTGATTTTCAACCATTTCACCAACAGTGCGTACGCGCCGGTTTCCAAGGTGATCAATATCATCAATCACGCCATTACCGTTACGTATATCAATTAAGGTTTTAATGACTTCCTGGATATCTTCAGAAGATAAAACTCCTTCTCCTGTAATAGCATCCCGTCCCAGTCGCCGATTAAATTTCATTCTTCCAACAGCAGACAAGTCATAACGATCGCTGGAAAAAAACAGGTTTTGAAATAAGTTTTCAGCAGCTTCTTTGGTCGGTGGCTCACCAGGACGCATCATTCTATATATTTCAACCAACGCCTCAAGTTTGTTTGTTGAAGGATCAACGCGCAAGGTGTTGGATATATAAGGCCCACGATCAAGATCATTGATATATAACGTGGTGAAGGTTTTAACACCGTTGTCTTTCAATGCTTCCAAAGTCTCTGTGATAATCTCATCATTGGCTTTTGCAACCATTTCCCCGGTTGACTCATCAACAATGTTTAGCGCCAGAATTTGACCAACCAGATATTCATCAGGAACTTCAATAGACTTAAGCTTGGCCTCCTTCAGTTTCTTGATGTGGCGTGCGGTAATGCGTTGATCATGCTCAACCAGAACATCGCCTTTAAGAGAAATGTCAAATGCAGCCATTTCACCACGCAGACGCTCAGGCACTAATTCCAGAAATATTTTGCCCTTTTTAATGGTGTAACTGTGTTTATCGAAATAGGCATCAATAATGTCTTCATCAGAGAAATCCAGTGCACGCAATAGAATAGTGACTGGCAGCTTGCGCCTGCGATCGATACGTGTGTAGAGAATATCCTTATGGTCGAATTCAAAATCCAGCCATGAGCCACGATACGGAATCACTCGCGCGTTAAATAATAGTTTTCCAGATGAATGAGTTTTGCCTTTATCATGATCAAAAAACACACCAGGAGAACGATGTAGCTGGGAAACAATAACGCGTTCAGTGCCATTAATAACAAACGTGCCATTATTAGTCATTAACGGCAGTTCACCCATATAGACTTCCTGCTCTTTGATGTCTTTGACGACTTTTTTACTGATAGGTGCGTCTCGGTCATATAGCACGAGTCTTACCAGGACGCGAATAGGTGCAGCATAAGTCAGACCACGCTGTTTGCATTCACGCACTGTAAATGCAGGTTCACCCAAACGTGAACTGACATATTCCAGTACTGCGTATCCAGAATGACTGACAACCGGAAATACTGACTTAAAAGCAGCTTCTATGCCCTGATCGGCTATTTTGTCTCCTTGTTGTAAAAACTTCTTATAGGAGTCAATTTGTAATGCAAGCAGATATGGCACATTAAGAAATTCCGGACGAACGCCAAAACTTTTTCTGATGCGTTTTTTTTCAGTAAATGAATATGTCATATTCGGATCCTGCAGAGAATTGACAGAAATATATCTGTATAATTAATGATCATCAATACTGGCGAAATGCGCTGATAGTTTGCCAGTATTTTGCTGTACGTTGCGAATTACAAAATTTCGCGTAAATATTGTTGTAACTACTCAGCTTATCCTCTAGTTTGTTCAATAGCTATGTTGAAAGTGCTCATTTATACTTATAAACTCCGCGCTTTCGCCTTGCTCTTGAACAAACTAGAGGGCAAGCTTAATGCAGCTTGGGTTCTAACGCTTGCGTCACAAACACCTGAAGAATTTCTCAACAGCGAAAAACATGCCTGATACGCATGAACATAATGCGGACCAAACAGACTACAGACCCATTAAGCAGTAACAACCGCGTATTTAACATGCTCTTAAAAATAGAAGGCAATTTGAGTAGTTGCGAAACTTCCTCATAATGCCGTTATAGATAAACAGAAAAGGCTGGTAGTCATTCGACTACCAGCCAGAAAGGCATAACGTGTCAACAATTGTTGAAATCAAATTACTTAATTTCTACTTCTGCGCCCGCTTCTTCAAGCTGCTTTTTCAGTTCTTCAGCCTCGTCTTTGCTAACACCTTCTTTGATTGGTGCTGGAGCACTTTCGACAACAGTTTTTGCTTCTTTAAGGCCAAGGCCTGTGGCAGCACGAACCGCCTTGATTACAGAAACCTTGTTTCCACCAAAGCTGGTCATAACAACATCAAACTCAGTTTGTTCAGCAGCGGAACCACTGTCGTCTCCAGCTGCAACTGCGGCAACAGCAACTGGTGCTGCTGCGGATACACCAAATTTTTCTTCCATCGCAGAAATCAGATCAACGATTTCAATAACGCTCATACTGGAAATCGCTTCCAGTATATCTTCTTGGGATAATGCCATTAGAATAACTCTCCTAAATATCGTATGGGTATTTCAACCAGAACAGTGAGTGTGCTTTGCTATACTCAGCACCGCTACAAAGCATGAAAAGCTAATGCGTCACATTTATTCAAGAGCAAGGCGTAACGACGAGTCATAGTGTGACTATACCGAGGAGTTACAACGCGGCTATTGAGCAGATGAGGCGTAGTAGAATTTATAGTTTTTTGCGGTACTGAGTACACATTAAGCTGCTTGTTTTTGATCACGTACAGCTGCCAAAGTGCGCACCAGTTTGGCCTGCGGTTCGGACAAAGTACGTACAAACTTCTCAATTGGCGCTTTCATGACACCCATCAACATAGCCAACCCTTGTTCGTAAGTCGGTAATTTTGACAAGCGCTCTAGCTCAGAAGCATCATAGAGTTTACCTCCAAGCGACACCAGGGATGTTTCCATCTTCGGGTGGTCTTTTGAAAACTCTTTGATAATTCGAGCTGCAGCTGCAGGGTCATCCATTGAAAACGCAAAAGCTAAAGGACCAATAAGACCTTCGCTCATGCATTCAAACTCGGTGCCTGCCAATGCTTTGCGTGCAAGAGAATTCTTGATCACACGAACAGTAACATTGGCATTCCTGGCTTGTTGACGAAACTCGGTCATTTCATCAACTGACAGGCCCTGATAATTGACAGCAATAGCAGATAATGCTTGCGTGGCAATCTCAGCAACTTCTGTGACTACGACTTTTTTCTCTTCGAGTCTCAGTGCCACGATTAACCTCCGGTTAGTAAGACCATTGATATAGCCTTTAATAATCAACATCTTGCAAGAAAATCAAGATGCACTAATGTAGTTACCATGCCAGATAAAAAAACCAGCAATATGCAACCATCTACGCAGGTATTTAATTAAGCTCAGATAAGCGCCTGCGGTCTCTGACAGTTGCCGGTTTTATTCCGACAACCCAGATTTAGCCCTGATCTCTCAGGTCAAGAAGTTGCTGCATGTAAGTTGACAGATTACAGCTTTACTTGCAATATGTTCAAAGTATTTGCGCAAGACTCCTATACAATAAATTTATTTCTCAAGACTTGCCTGATCGACTGTGATACCAGGCCCCATCGTTGTTGAAATAGTAATCTTTTTAAAATATACGCCTTTTGCTGCTGCGGGTTTTGCCTTTAATAAGTCAGCCAATAAAGCATCAAGATTGTTTTTCAATGAATCAACATCAAAACTTGCTTTACCAATCGTGCATTGCAAGATACCAGCTTTATCTGTCCGATAACGAACCTGACCGCTTTTAGCATTGGTAACAGCCTTGGCAACATCTGTAGTCACAGTACCAACTTTTGGGTTTGGCATTAAACCACGAGGTCCAAGCAACGTACCCAGTTGACCAACGACTCGCATCGCATCAGGCGAAGCAATCACTACATCAAAAGCAATATCGCCATCTTTCATTTGTTGCGCCAACTCATCCATGCCAACCACATCTGCACCTGCAGCTGTTGCTGCATCGGCATTGTCGCCTTGTGTAAACACAGCAACACGCATGGTTTTACCTGTGCCAGCTGGTAACACAGTTGCACCACGAATCATTTGATCTGATTTACGTGCATCGATGCCAAGGTTAACGCTGACATCAACTGATTCATCGAATTTGACTTTGGAAAAATCCTTTGCCATTGTTAGTGCCTTATCAAGGCTGTAGGTCTGACTATGATCTAATTGATCATTAATCGCTTTAAACCTTTTCGATAATTTAGCCATTTTATATCCCTTCCACATCAATACCCATGCTACGTGCGGTTCCTGCAATGGTGCGAACTGCTGCATCCATATTAGCAGCGGTTAGATCCGGATCCTTGGTGCGGGCAATGTCTTCAATCTGGTCGCGAGTAACTTTCGCAACTTTAACAGAATTGGGAGTGGGACTTCCTTTTGCGATACCAGCTGCCTTTCTTAATAAAACAGCTGCAGGTGGTGTTTTAGTTACAAAAGAGAAGCTACGGTCTTCATAAACCGTGATTACAACTGGTGTTGGCAACCCTTTTTCAACTTCCTGGGTTTTTGCATTAAATGCTTTGCAAAACTCCATGATATTGACACCATGTTGACCTAGGGCAGGACCAACCGGTGGACTGGGGTTTGCTTCACCTGCTTTAATTTGCAGCTTGATATACGAAAGTATTTTTTTTGCCATTAGAGGTCTTCCTTTCTTGTGGGTACAAACGCCTGACGGCTCCCCGAGATAGAGATAGTAAATACTAGATCTATACTATTTTCAGCTTTTAACAATACATTTGACGACGCTTAGGAATGTTCAAGTGATTCCATGTAACTTCCTCAGGAGCGAGGATTCAATAATATACGGGACTTGTATTTTTGCCATTCTTCTGTGTTGTAGTAACAGTTGCGTAGCTTACTAGTAGCTAAGTTACTACGCCTTGAAGACAAACAAAAATCTTGTGTCATACTTTCGTATATTATTAGTTGCTTGCTCCTTAGCTTTTCTGTACTTGATCAAAATTCAATTCAACAGGTGTTGATCGTCCAAAAATAAGCACTGATACTTTGATTTTATTTTTTTCATAATCAATTTCTTCAACGACCCCATTAAAATCAGCAAATGGACCTTCTATTACCCGAACTACTTCGCCAGGCTCATAAATAACTTTTGGTTTGGGCTTGGTCACGCCTTCTTCCATGCGGTCAAGGATGATTTGTGCCTCTTTCTCGCTTATTGGTGCTGGTCGGTCTGCTGTGCCTCCAATAAAACCAAGGACACGTGGTGCACTTTTAACAAGATGCCACGTATCGTCATTCAGCTCCATTTGAACTAAAATATAACCAGGAAAGAATTTTCGTTGGCTTTTGCGTTTCTCACCAACACGCATTTCCACCACTTCTTCCGTAGGTACGAGTATTTCCCCAAAAAACTCTTGCATACCAAGTC
>JAZGEP010000201.1:0-16977 GCA_036478815.1 Methylococcales bacterium | reverse complement strand
GATGATCAAGAACCCTTGCGCAAGCAGATGAATGCCAAAATGGAAACAGACGCGGCAAAAGCGATTTACAAACAGCGCAAAGTGATTGTTGAGCCTGTGTTTGGACACATCAAGAACAGTGGCTTTCGTGGATTCAGTGTGCGAGGCAAAGAGAAAGTCGCCGGTGAATTTTCGTTGGTCTGTGCGGTTCACAACTTGAAAAAAATTGCACGATCGATTACCAGGGGATTGGTCTGTCCGGAATTTGTCACCGCAACCGCGAACCCCGCCTAATGAGGTAAACCAGGCAAAAATACCCTGATGTTGATCAAAATCAGGCCGAAGAAAGTAGTGCTGAGTCGTCTGAGGTGCTTATTTTGACCAACAGACAGTCGCGAAAGCAAATTTAGCTCAAGGTGTACATTTTTGTACTTGTGGATAACTTTGTCGATTTTAGGGTGCTATTCTCGGACAGCCTCCTAGTCTGATGAGCCTTCACTGACTCTTTCAATCCACAAGAAATTTTATTCAATCAGCAATATACACTGTTATTTTACTCCTTCATAAAATTCCTTGTGAATCCAAATAGCTAAGCGATCATCTCACCATCTGGTGAGAAATGCGGGCTAGTTCTTCACTTGTTTACTTTACTATCGAAAAACTATCCGCACTACATGATTAGTCAAATTTGCTGGTTGCTGTATCAGGAGGCTGTCCGAGAATAGTACTCGAAGCGAGGGAATGCGGTTTTGAGTCCATCTTTTAGATTATTATGAGGCGAATACTTGCTGCATATAACGAATTTAATCGGGAAAATAGGATAAAATCCACTGATCCGTAAGACCGCCTATTCTCGGGCAGCTTCCTAGCCTAACACTCTGTTTTATTATGTGTGTTAGGGTCAATCTACTGACCTGAAAACTCAAGAGAGATGGGGCAAGTCTCTACCATAAGAATGAAAACATGCATTAACATGTATTTAACTATATAATTTAAAAATATTTTTTTCAAAACTAAAAAATGCAGTAATAACTATGAAATTTAGTAACCAAATACTGATTGTTGATGATGTCGCCGAAAACATACAAATCGCAATGAATATTCTGCAAGAGGATGGCTATGCGTTTTCATTTGCAGATAATGGTAAAAAGGCACTGTCCATTCTGCTTGATGAAAATACAAATTTTGACCTGATCTTGCTGGATGTCATGATGCCGGAAATGGATGGCTATGAAGTTTGTAAGGAGTTGAAAGCATCTCCTAAGTGGCAAGATGTCCCTGTGATTTTTTTAACGGCTAGAGTCGATTCGGAATCTATTTCCAGAGGTTTTGAAGTTGGATGTGTTGATTACATTACCAAGCCGTTTCATGCCGATGAACTGCTGGCCCGGGTAAAAAATCATATCCACCTTTATCACGCCAAGACTTTTCTTAAGCAACAAAATATCTCGATAGAAAACAAAGCCAAGTATGAAAAAATTCGTTTATTATCTGAGCTGGAGGAAAATCAAAAAGAAATGATTTATATGCTGACGGAAATCATGGAAGCCACTTCCGATGAGACCGGCAAGCATATCAAGCGCATGGCAGAAGTTTCCAGGTTGCTGGCAACCTATCATGGAAGTTTGACAGACGAGGATGCAGAAACTATTTATCATGCCGCACCAATGCATGATATTGGCAAGATAACCGTCCCTTCTGATGTTCTTCATAAACCTGAGCATTATTCAGAAGAAGAATTTGAACTCATGAAACACCACACAACCAATGCTTATCATTTGTTGCGTCATTCTAAACGCAAATTAATCAAAAGTGCTGCAATCATTGCTCATGAACACCACGAAAAGTGGAACGGCACGGGTTACCCCAGAGGACTGAAAGGAACAGATATTCATATCTATGGACGTATTGTTGCTTTAGCAGATGTTTTTGATGCGTTAACCCATACGCGGCTATATAAAGACGCATGGACTATCAACGACGCCGTAAACTATATTAAAGATCATCGTGGCACTCAGTTTGATCCAGAGCTAGTTGACATCTTTGTGGATCATCTAGATGAATTCGTAGCCATTGCTCAAATTGAGTGATTTGTCATTTGAAACACTGTCTCTTTGACCCTGTTCGTTCATCATATTAAAAAGTCACCTGTACAATATTCAGTTGCAGAGCTAACGCTGCTGTTTCCTGTTTTCATCTGTAATTTTTTTCCAGTTGCCTAACATCCACAAACTATCTGAGTAATCATTTTAGCCTAGACGTAAGACATAATTCATCTTAAGTTGATGTATTATAGACGGAAATACACTAGGCCAAACAGCATCTTCAAAATACTGTTGCAGGAAACCCTGGCTGAATAATTTTTGATTGTATAAACAGCAACGAAGAAGACAAGTTATTTCATGCACGTTCCTTAAATTAAATACAATCGTAAATTTGGAACCAATCCTATCTGTTTTTCAATCGCAAAAATCAATCTGAAAGTCAAGAGAGAAGGTTTATTGTTAGCTGGACGGCTTTAGCCCAGCTGTAGAAAGGTATTCCTGTGGTTCAAGAGTTCAAAACCACTGACATGTTGTCGCATGATTTGCAGTTGGCGAAAAATATCACCGATGAAGCTTCAGTCGGGGATTTGTCCCCCGACAGAGCAGGTCACCAGTTTTTAGCTGGTAGTCAATTGACTAATATCTCGAAGTGGATGATTGCAATTTCGTATCAGAAAAAACGAGCTATACTATAATCGTTTGGTAGGCAGCAAACCTTCCAGCAGCCTGTTGATACCAACTCCGTTTGTTTTCATGCATTTCTTTTTTAGTAAGAAACGGATTTAATTGGAACCCTGATGGGAATGATATTATTTGCTTTCCATAACTTTGTAGTCTATAGATGTAGCTGTCATTCTCAAAGTTCAATTACTGGTGATAGATGTTTTAGGTGGTTTGACGAAATAAAGTTACCAACTTTGCTTGCCTTTTTGTCCCTGTCCAAACAATCTCAATCGTTACGTAGAATAACTATGCGCCTCTTGAGATAATTCGGTCAGAAACAAAAATACTGCGCAATCTTGGTAACTTTATTCCGTCAAACCACCTTATTACAAAGTAACCTACTGAATTATATGCCTGATAGTATTTTGTTATAAAAAGCGCTGAATTGATGACAAATAATAATTTTAATAATCAATCAAACTGTCTGTGTTGTTCTGGAAAAACTTATCTAGAGTGTTGCAAACCTCTGCATAGTGGTGAGAAGCATGCATCAACAGCAGAACAGTTGATGCGCTCGCGCTATTCAGCATTTGCAATGAACAATTCTGTTTATATCCAGATGACCTGGGATAAAAACACATGCCCAAAGTCTGTTGAGCTTGCTAATGATGTTACGCAGTGGGAACGCCTGGAAATCATTCAAACCAAGAATGGTACCGTTGGTGATAACAAAGGCTTGATTCATTTCAAAGCCTATTACACTCAGAACGGTCAACCACAAATACTCAATGAAATTAGCCGTTTTGTGAAAAAGTCATCGCGCTGGTATTACCTGGATGGGACAGTGAAATCAGTTTCTAACCCCAATCAACAGACTACCCAAGGTAAAAATGCGCCGTGTTCATGCGGTAGTGGTAAAAAATTCAAGCGTTGTTGTGGCAAAGCAGAGCTTCAGTCAGAACAAATTTAAAGTTTTGGCATAGACTCCAATCACTCACTAAGTGACGAATTATGAACCCAAACGAAATAGTCATTAGGCATTCATCTATACGCAGTCTCTATGATCTTGCCAATACACAGTTTCGACCAACCCGCTGTGCAGTGGCAGTTGCTATGGCATTGGCAACCTCTGTTGCGACAGCTATCGAGATCCAGGTAAACGCAGGCGATGTCACCGTTACCGGGGATAAGAGTTGCTCCATTCAAGAGGCAATTACAGCAGCCAATACCGATACAGCTGTTGATACATGCCCGGCAGGAAATGGCCCTGACATTATTATTTTGCCAGGAAACAGTCAATTTACACTTCAAAACATCGACAATCAGGATCAACAAGGCAACAACGGCTTGCCAACAATTACCAGTAACATTATTATTCGTGGACATAATGCAATCATTAAACGTTCTAGTGATGCTGGTACTGATCACTTTCGAATCTTTCGTGTAGTTTCCGGCAATCTCAGACTGAATAGCGTGACCATCGAAAACGGTCTCGCAGATTTCACTGACAATGGAATTTCAGCACCTGGAGTATATGGTGGTGGAATTTATGCTTTTGATTCGACTGTCACTTTAATTTCATCAACTGTCTCCGGGAACACTGCATCTGTTGGTGGCGGTATCAGCAGCTCTGAAAGTGTCATCAATATCATTGAAAGCGAGATTTCTAACAATGACGCTAGCGGGATTAACGCCAACAAATCCACGATAACCATTCAGGATAGTAATATTTCGTATAACCGGGCTCACCTTGGTGGGGGAATGGTTTTGAATAACAGCACATTGTCAATGACCAACAGCACTGTAGCAGGCAATCATGCGAACACGTTTGGTGGCGGTCTGGGTGGGCAGTTTAGTACGGTTAATATTGATGGAAGCACAATACGTGATAATCGAGCGACTGATTATGACGGTGGAGGCATTCAATTTGGTGGTAGTACACTTAATCTTTCTACAAGCACTGTTTCCGGAAATAACAGCGGTCGCGATGGGGGTGGCATTAAACTCGATGAAAATTCTCAAGGCAGAATCTCCAGCAGTACAATCTCCAGAAATATTGCAGGTCGTGGCGGTGGAGGCGTAGAAATATGGACGAATCAATTTAACATCGCCAACTCAACAATTTCCACCAATACAGCGAGTACTAAAGGTGGTGGTATTGCCTCGTGGTATGGCGCATCAGTTACTCTGACCAACACGACGATCACTGAAAACAGTGCACAAATAGGGAGTGGCGCATATAGCCAACCACTCAGTTCAATTTTCTTTAAAAATAGCATTGTTGGCAACAATAAAGTGGGGGCCAATTGTGCTGGTGAAGGAACCACTGACAGTGGTAGTAATGTGTTTGCTGATATTTCTTGCTCTGGAATTACACAAGGAGATCCAAAGCTTGGCCCATTACAGATCAATGGTGTTGCTAGCACTGAAACGCATGGTCTTTTGAGTGGCAGTCCTGCACTTGATGCTGGCGATAATTCTTTTTGTGCAGACAATTTGATTGCCAACCTGGATCAACGCGGCCTGAAGCGACCTTTTGATGGCGATGCAGATGGATCCGCAATTTGTGATATCGGCTCACACGAAAATCACACTGTTCTGGCTCCAGCTGAAGGTAAAGGGATACAGCCAGCACATAGCGGTGCCTGGTTTGACACCTCCAGAAGTGGGGAAGGCTACTTTATTTATATCTCCAATAATAATGGGCAACGCAGTGTCACAATTGCCTATTACACCTATGACAATGGCAAGCAAATGTGGGTTATTGGCACAGAACCAATTGCATCTGGTTCCTCAACAGTGAAAGTACCGATGACTGTTACCACAGGCACGGTGTTTTCAAATTTTGACCCAACGGAAGTTAAACGCGCCAACTGGGGAACGCTTACCTTAACATTTACAGCATGTGATGCAGGAACAATCAGTTATGATTCACCGCAGTTTGGTTCGGGAATAACAACGATCTCAAGATTGGCTACTGTAAGCGGCATTACTTGTAATTCAAATGGATTCTAATCGATAGTGATGATGCTCAGCTAATGATGCAATACACACAGGGTTTCGTATGATAAACAGTGATCACAAACTTTTTGCTTTGATTCTGGCCAGTCTGAGTGTGTTGATTTGGTCAGTAGATGCCAGTGCTGCGGAAGGTGCTGATCCAACAGCAACTGCTCGCAAAATCAATTCAACTTATAGCGGGATCTGGTACGACCCATCTCGGGATGGTGAAGGTTTTACCTTGGTTATTTCTGACACGACGGCTGGTCCTACGGCTGTGGTTAGCTATTACACCTATGATAATCAGAAACAATCAGTTTTTTTGGTCGGCTCAGAATCAATAGCAGCCGGAGCAACCAGTGTATCAATTCCTGTCGTCATCACCAGTGGTGCAAATTTTGGCGATGGATTTAAACCAGCCGATGTTATTAGAACACCGGCTGGTACATTAACTTTTCGCTTTACTTCCTGCAATATTGGCACAGTCGATTATGATTTAGATCCACTAGGAAATGGTCGCCTGTCTATCGTCCGTTTAGCCGGAGTAGAAAGTCTGGACTGCATAGACAACTCGCAATAAAAAAGCAATATCCTGATTCCCCTTCTGTTCAAAAATCACAGCGTAACGCAGCTTAGGAACGTCCACGAAATACCTTCGACAACTGGCTAGTAGTCTTTTTGCTCATCTTCTGCATTGCACAAACAGTTACATAGCTCACTATGTGCCTGTTTGTGCGCCTTGAATATGAACAGTCGATTTGAATACATATGGCCTACGCCAGTTGCCGAAGTTATTTCGTGCCCATTCCTTAAGAACGCAATAAAGTTCATCTTATCCCCGCAAAAATCCTGAGCTCAAGCAGAAATAGGCAACTGGTTTTCCCAAACAGCTGTTATTCTCGTGTTGATTTGTTTTCCAGGATCTTCACTTGCGGGGCGATGCTTTGTACAAAATCCCGAAACAAGGCAATCCAGATTACAATGGGACTTAGACTTGGCAAAATCAGATAACCGAATTGATATGCGAGGCCAATCAAAGCTTGCGATATTGTAGAAAAACTCAAACGCGCATTGATTTCCGGCCCAGACTGAAACACGAGTGTTTTTACAATATGAAAACACACCCCCCAGCTTTGAATCAGCAATAACAACACATAAGCAATCAATAGTGCAATTAGCTTTTTAACCCAGGTAGCTGGTGTTGCTAAAATCAATGCTACGGCAAATGGCAGGCTATAAGAGTAAAGCAGCGGATTAATTTCAAGTATGATTGAAGCACGCGTGTTATTGGGTTGTCCAGGCGGCGCCAACCATGTCGTCACATCAAGCTGATGCCCAATCAGCTGAACCACTTCAATTACATCACCCCAGAGAGTGGTGAGCGCAAGATGGGCTAACCATGCCAGCGGCGTATTCAGCGGTGTTAATAACCAATACCACACTGCCAAGCAAACCGGGAGCAGTAATAATACTTTGCAAATGAAAATGGTTAGTGGAGAAAACTCAGGCCGTTTCATAAGGTGGAGAATCGTTTGAACCGTCTGTAACAGGAATTGTTCTCAACCAAATCAGAAATACAACGAGTGCATCCAACATGATCAACCCCTGCCAAACATACAAATGTGCCCACTCAAAGACTTGCTGATTCCATTGTCCAAGATAAAACAGGCTGATAATGCGTATCAGATTAAGGATTTGAATTGTTAGCAAACCTGCAACTAAACCAATCAGCTTGTGCTTCCAGGGTGCAGGGTATGCCAGAATAGCTGCAATCAAAACTAGTGCGGCTTCGATGCCATTACAACCAGATTCAATAGACACAGCAAAACCAGTTTTGCTGTCTTGCAAAAGAATACCGTGCGAAATCACGTTTGAGTCAAACAGCTGGACAACCCAGGCGCTTGCGTGTGCAATCACCTCGGTAAACGGAATCACAAAAAATTCCCGCACTGGCTGAAGTAATTCCAAAGTGAACAACACACCCTGAATAATCACAAAAATAATAAAAAATCGTAACATCGTAGAATTTCGCCTTGCGATCCTGTAAAAACTTCCCTGGATTCAGTATAACAGTGGCACGAGAGTTACACAGCTATTAGCTGATCAAATTGATGAAGACTCTATCTCACCATTCTGTAATTGCAGGGTGGAAACAGCTGTTTGAATAACTCAGCTAGCATTAAAAAAAACACCTAGCACATCCGTCAAATACTGATGATCCAACACCCCTGCACTTTCTCTAACACTATGCATTGCCCACATTGGGTTGCCAACATCAACGGTTTGAATTCCCAACCGAGCTGCACTCATCGGTCCAATGGTACTCCCACAGGGGATATCAGTACGATGCACATAGCGTTGCCAAGGGATTTTAGCTTGCTCGCAACACAGGATAAACATGGCTTCAGTCACTGCGTTGGAGGCGTAGCGATGGTTGGCGTTGACTTTTATTACTGGCCCCGAATTCACCAAAACATGATGATCAGGTTCATACGCTGCTGGAAAACTTGGCTGCCAGGCATGCGCCATGTCAGCGCTGATTAATAAACTATTAGCAAGCGTTTGTCGGTATTGTTGTTGATTCAGTCCAGAAGCTGACGCAATGCAATTCAGTGTATCGGATAGAAAACTGCTATTTCCGCCTTTGATTGATTCGCTACCGACTTCTTCGTGATCAAAAAACGCACAAACCTGGGTTAAATCACTTTGTTGTGCAGTCGATAGCAATAGTGCACTGAGTCCGGCATGACAGGATGCCAAATTATCGAGCTGACTGTTAGCAATAAATTCTGAATTTGAACCCCAAAAACTTCCGGGTTGAGTGTCGTAAACTGCGAGTTCCCAAGCCAGTATATCTTCTGGTTGGCATTGTATTTGTTCAGCTAATAGTGATTTAAATTGATCAACAGAAGACTGTGGCTGATTGTTGGATACTGAAAACAATAACGGCAGTTCGGTTTGTTTGTCCAGCTTCAATCCATCAGTATTCACCTTACGGTTCATGTGGATTGCCAGATTGGGAATACGAACGATTGATTGCTCAAAACGAACCAGTTTTATATCCGGTAAAACACTCTTTGTTCGCAAACTAATTCTGCCAGCCAGACTCAGATCGCGATCAGTGAAGGTTGCCAGTATAGGGCCACCATAAACTTCAACACCAAGCATTAAAGTATCTTGTTTACGAATTAATGCATTCGGCTTGATACGAAACCCTGGTGAATCGGTATGGGCACCAACGATACGAAATCCACTTTGTTGGAGCGATTGTTGGCCAACTCTAAAAAATATAATTGAGGAATCATCGCGAATAACATAATAAGATTCTCCGCGTTTTAATTGCCAGTTATCGTGTTCATTCAGTTGAGAGAAACCCGCTGCATCCAGTTGTTCGCGTATAGTAGCAACCGCATGCCAAGGGCTTGGACTGGCGTCAATAAAATTCAGCAAAGATTGTGCGTATGCCTGCACTTCGAGATTAGCTTTGTTCAGAATCATCACCGTTGAAATCCAGCGCGACAGAGTTTATACAATAGCGTAACCCTGTGGGCTGAGGCCCGTCTTCGAACACATGACCCAGATGAGCATCGCAGTTTGAACAAACCACTTCAACTCGCGTTATGCCGTGACTCGAATCTCGATTTTCCTGCAAGGCTTGGTCAGATGCCGGTTGCCAGAAGCTAGGCCACCCTGAACCAGAATCATATTTAGTAGCAGAATCGAATAATCGTTGTCCGCAGCACACACAATCATATTTGCCAGATTGTTTATTATCTGCATACTTGCCTGTAAAGGCTGGCTCAGTACCTTTTTGACGACATACCCGGTATTGATCTGGGGTGAGTTGTTGTTTCCATTCCTGGTCGGAGTGCGGTGTTTTGTTTGGAGTCATTTTTAGTTGATTTGAGAGGTGGGTGTGACTGCTTGTATTTTACCTGCGGAATTAATTTGTATGTATTCATCGATTTCAAAATCACTGTTTCATATGCAAACAAGGCTTGCTATGCCATGCATGACATTATTCAGCTAAAAGAGCAGATTAGGAGCAAACAATGTTATGAGTTTATGTTTCACATAAGTCACAATTTCAGAAATTATACAGGGTATCGTTCTAACTGTGGGAGGTGATTATTCCACTCCTTCATAAAATGAAATAAGGTGTGTTGTACACACCATTGCGCTAGCAAACGGACAAACCAACTCCGATTAGTGCGTAAAACGCACCCTTGTATAGAAATGTTTTTATTTAGTCTTTGTGAAATGTAACAAAGTAGAATGAAAAAACAGCGAATAAAGTTAACCATGAACTGATATCATATTTATTTCGATTTCATGCACGTTCCTAAACAGTCCTGAACTTAACAATCACAAACAATGAAACAATTACATCGCAAAGATCTGTTTGGATGGTCCTTATTCGACGAACAGCGTAATCTGGATTTTCATAGCGTGCTGTGGGTGCGTGAACCAGGCAATATTGTCATTGATCCTTTATCACTCTCAAAACATGATCATGAACACCTGAAAAACCTGGGCGGCGTTTCCATCATTATTATCACCAATAGCGATCATACCCGCGATGCACAAGCAGTTAGCCAGACATACGGAGCTCAGATTTATGCTCCAGCAGAGGAACAGGTGATTTTTCCTTTCATTTGTGATCGCTGGCTTGCTGACAACGAGGAAGTTGTTCCTGGTTTACACAGTTACCAAATGCACGGTTCTAAAACGCCAGGTGAACTGGCTTTACTCTTGGAACAAACAACATTGATTACCGGTGATTTGGTACGTTGTCATGTTGGTGGTGAATTATGTTTATTACCACCCGGAAAATTGACAGATACAGAAAAGGCAACTCAATCTGTCAAACAGCTTGCAGCAATCACTACAATTGAGACTGTTTTACCAGGAGATGGATGGCCTATTTTTCATCATGGTCGTGAAGCTTTGTTGAAATTACAAGAATCATTCTAAGGAGTGAGGATTTAATAAGTGCTTCTGCGGGATCAAAAGGCAAGTCACAATCGAGAAGTTTTTAAATCCTGGCTCCTAACAACAACTTAGTTGTGAAAAATATTATGAAAGAGAGTAATAACGATTCTGGTAAAAAACCAACATTTTTGCAGTTGCTTGGTAGCGTACTGGCAGCCTTTGGTGGGGTGCAAAGCATGAAAAATTACCACCGGGATTTTGGTTCTGATAGCGCTTGGGCGTTGATCGCCATTGGCATTGGTGTAACTGTTGTTTTTGTATTGTTGATTATATTTGTCGCTCGCTATGTTGCGAGTTAAATATTGGGGCTACTTAGAAATGTGCACGAAATAACCTGGACGTTGACAATATGGTATAGCTAACGTTCCATTTCTTTTGTACATCGATTACTTCGTGCGGTTACAGTTGCGTATATCTAACGGCATTTTTGTTATGTCTGCGTTACTAAGCAGTTGCATAGCCAGATGCACCTTTTTTAGCGCCTGCTCTAGACAAAAATCACTCGCTATAATTTCCACCACCGTGATTGCGCGAAGTATACTTCCGATACGTGATTATAGAAGATGCGTATTTGCGCTTTAATTTCTGGAGAACAACCTTACTAGGAGGTTGTCTGAGAATAGAAGCCGTAGCGAGGGAAAGCGGTTTTGAGTCCATTGTTTCGATTACATGAGGCGAATACTTGTTGTATTGAACGAATTTAATCGGAAAAATGGGCCAAAATCCGCTTTTCCGTAGTAGGCTCTCTATTCTCGGACAGCCTCCTGGTACAGCAATTCGCAAATTCAACTAATAATGCGGCGGTCTATATTTCCGATAGCTGCGTTTAACAAGCTTGAGTAGAATTACTATGTCGGCGCTTATGTGCCTTACTCTCGACAATATATGCTCGCCACATTATTTTCTGGCGGTTTTTTTAACAAAAAAACCAAGCGTTCAGAAATCGTTTTTCAAAATTTCCCGGGTGCGTCGACAGATTTCTCGGCCATAGTCAGTCCACAATCCTTGTCCCCAATAACGATAACAACTGGTTTGTGAACTGAGCAGATTGTATAATGCGTTGCGATAAACAGGACTATTGGTCTCAACGCCAGGTTTTATTGCGACTTCGTTAAATACACTACTGGTTTTCTCCATTTCACTGAGAACATCATCGTAACCTTTAACCCAAGACAAATCATTAGTCCAGCTTCCGCCGTCCATGTGAAATTGGTGATCTTCCTGTTTCAGCTTTTCGATAACCTGTTCGAGTTTTTTAGCGCCATCGCCGGCTTTATAATTATCCCAGATCTGTTTTTGCTTGATTGGTTGTATGACTGGTAAGTCATTTTCAGTAATGCCGATAGAGAATAAGTATTCGAGATATTCAGATGCATTCACTAATGGAGTGTTGCTACCACTGGCACTATTGACTGCTTCTTGAAATTTGGGCGGGAATTCATTCATCATGACACCACCGTTTTCACCGTCGGCGATCTGGGTGACAATTGGTGGAATCGAGTGGCCAGCTAGTTGTTGACGTTGTAGTCCTTGCGCCTCGTAATAAGGTTGCATTTGGGCAACTAATTTGGTGTCACTGCCCTGGGTTTTGACGATGGCGATAATGCTAACGCTGTCGCCTTTTGAATTGGTGCAAACCAGACGATGCGGAATATGTGGTTGCTCTGGTGAATGACCATTTTCAGGGTGTTCAACGGTATGTTCTTGCACCAGCAACCATTGATAACCGCAATCTTTCAGAGTTTTAACGTATTCATAAGCGACATCAGGGTGATTGGGTAGCGCCATTTCTGATGGCGAAAACCCTTTAACCCGCTGTAACGCTTCCAGGCCAAACAGGGCAGCAAAATGATGTTGCCAGGCTTTCACATGCAATCGAAAATCCTGAACTGGAGTGGAAGGGGCTACCGCGTGGCCCCAAGGTGCACCCAGCCACTCAACTTTAGGATAATAAGCTGGATCACACGTGATTTTTTTCAAGTCTTCGATGACATCTTGATGGCCCATTTGCCAGAGTCCGTGCAATAAGGTGCCGGAGTATTCCAACATCACGCGTGGACTTTTGCCTTCTCTGACCAGTTGCGGAACCAATTCACCCATGCGTCGATAACACCATAGAAATACTGATGCATTGTGATTATCACCAATATCCGGGTGCTCCATCATGTCTTGTAAATTGCCGATTAACGCTGCAGTTTGCAGGTCGCCACCACCAGCAGGGATTAATGGCTGGTGCATATGCAGGGCAATTGCACAAGCACTGTGGATGGTATTGAAATCAATGTCGCTGTTGGATAAATAGACGTTGTCTGGTCTATTTTTAATGGCGTCTTCGATGACTGCCTCAGAACCGCAGATATTGGGAATGTCATTGATATAGAGTTCTAACTGTTTCATTCAGTTGGTTTCCTCGTTAGTTTGTTAAAGTTGAAAATCATAGTGGATGAGCGGCTAGGGGGCTGTTCGAGAATAGAAAACGCCCACTGTATTAGCATGCCTGACTTTGATGCAGGGCTTCCCAAGCAATATCAAGGTCATTATGACAGCGTTGCACCCAGGCTTCTCCCCAATAAAAGTTACAACTGGTTTCAGCACGTAAAAGATGCCACATCGCTTGCTCAATTGTATGATCGCGTTCTTTGTTTGCTGGTTGTAACCCCGCTTTTTGGTGGGCATCGTGGATAGCCTGGCTGGTTTGCCTGACTCGAGCCAGTGCGTCCTTTTGAGCTTGAGAGCCTGTCCATTGAACAAATTCTTTGCCATCGTGCCAGCCAGTATTCCAGGCGGCGGTTTCAACACTGACTTCACCATGCACACCGTGTTTCTTGAGATAGTCATGAATAAAGATCGGTTGCACCGCGTCTTGACTGACTTGGGCTGCATTCAGCAAGTCGGTATAAAATCCAGTCCAGAAATTACTGCCTTCAGTGGCGTTACGAAACCAGCCACCGTTATCGCCATCAGTACAGGTAACCACCAACGGTGGAAAATCACAATCTTTTGTGCGCTGATAGACTTCGTTGGTAAACCAGCCATAGTCCATTCCAGATTCCTGGGCATCAGACAATTCCCGATCGCGTACTACTACTATAATTTCGTCATCACCATATTTTGCAATGTGTGGGCGATAACGTAATTCTGTCCAGGACATGGGGGTAATTGCTTGAATATTAGCGCTATCAACCAGCACATATTGATAACCCATTTGCTTAATTAAAGGAATTAACTCCATGCTGAAACTCATCTCCGGCGGCCAGAAACCTTCGAAGTCGGTACGCCAAAACTGGTGCTCTGCGATACCACGCCAGCGCAACAAATGTTCCTTACAGTCGGCTTCCGGGATCAGTGGCAATACCGGATGATAATAACCCGTACCGAGAATATTGAAGATACGTTTATTTTGTAGCTGCCATAAAAGAGAGCCGCAATCGACCGTGCCATAGACACGTTGTTGGAATTCGGGATCAGCCAAACTTTCTAACAAGGTGCCGGACATGGACAAATGTACACGAGCAATATCCTCATAGGGCAGCAGGGTACGCGGCATTCGATCCATCGCGAATAAAATCTGTTCGGTATCCCAGGGTTGATACTCTAGTAATTCTTGCAGATTTCCGGCGGGTTGGTGCAAATTTAACACCAGCGCGTGATATGTCTTGTTCATGGATTTTGAGTCAACTTAAAATAGCATCCTTTATCTTCTATTAAGGAACGAGGATTTAATAATATACGAATTTTGACTTGTCTTTTTGTCCGTCTTCTGCGTTGTAGAAACAGTTGCGTAGCTTGCTATGCGCCTATTTCTACGCCTTGAAGACGAACAAAAATCCTGCGTCAAACTTTCGTATATTATTAAATCTTCGTTCCTAAATTAAAAATGTTATTGAATTTTAAAGTGGCTTGACGAAATAAATCCACCAACATTGTGCCACATTATGAAAAAGACAATTAATGATCATAACTGATTTTTTGTCAGATAACTTCTTAAGGAGTGAGGATTTAATAAGTTACCGAGGTTTGGCGCAGCATTTTGATTTCACAGGAGTACTCATAAAATGGGCGCATAGCAGGCTACGCAGCTATTTTATGAGTGCTTCTGTGGGATCAAAAGGCAAATCAAAATCGGGAAGTGATTAAATCCTCACTCCTAAACAAGCTATTCTCAAGAGTCCACACTTTAAAAGATCAAAAAATACAGCAACGACATCAGCATACCCTCTATTTTGTCCAATCGCTGTTTGGAAAGTACTCATTTACACCTGTAAACTCGGTGCTTTCGCCTTGCTCTTGAACAAAAGAGAGGGCAATCTGAGCCGTTACAGATAATGTTGAGTAGTTATAAAATGCAAAGGTTTGTAATTATCACTTTTACCTGGCATTTAAGTCAACACAACATTGATGAAGCACTAATGCTAATATGCATATTTCAGAGCGAGGATTTAATAACTTCCGGATTTTGACTTGCCTTTTGGCTCCAGAGAAGCACCAATAGAATAGATACGTAGTCCCTAATATGCACCTATTTTATTAGCACTCCTGTGAAACCAGAATTCTACGTTAAACTTCCGGAAATTATTAAATCCTCACTCCGTAGCCGTTGCTGATCTACTCATCATATTGTTGTAGACAGCTGTCCGAGAATTATTCAGATACAACAGGACTAATCACTGTGGAGTACAAAGACTATTATCAGATACTGGGCGTTGCCAAAGATGCTCCACAGGAAGAAATTAAGCGTGCTTATCGCAAGTTAGCCCGTAAGTATCATCCTGATGTTAGCAAAGAAAAGGATTCTGAAGAACGTTTCAAAGAATTAGGTGAAGCTAACGAAGTTCTGAAAGATCCTGAAAAACGGGCAGCCTACGATCAGTTGGGAAGCAACTGGAAAGCCGGTCAGGAAGGCTTTCAGCCTCCACCAGACTGGGATGCTGGTTTTGAATTTCATGGAGGTGGCTACACCAATGATCAGAGCGGTGCTACAGATTATAGTGATTTTTTTGAACAACTATTTGGACACAATGCAGCAGGATACAGTTCTAGCTTTGGAAGCAAACACTCAGGTTATCGTGCAGTTGGCGAGAATAGTCACGCAAAGGTTTTCATTGATATTGAAGACGCCTATCTTGGTGCATCACGTAGTTTGACATTGCGCTCAACAATTGTCGGCGAAGATGGTCGCCCTCAGCTCAAGGAACGCACTCTGAATGTTAAAATCCCCAAAGGCGTCAAGCAAGGACAAAATATTCGTCTGAAAGGGCAGGGTAGTCCAGGAAATGGCGGTGGAGAGGCTGGCGATCTCTATTTGGAGATTGAATTCAATCCTCACACCATCTATCAAGTCAATGGTCAAGATGTATCGTTGGAATTACCCATTACCACTTGGGAAGCTGCATTGGGTAATAAAGTGCAAGTACCAACCCCAGCCGGTAAGGTTGACCTGAAAATTCCAGCAGGCACATCAAGCGGTAAACGTATGCGCCTCAAGGGGCGTGGCATTCCAGGAAAACCCCCGGGTGATTTTTATATCACGCTGGCAATTGTGCTACCGGATAAGTTGGGTGACAAAGAGATATCTTTATATAAGACCTTGCAACAAGAAACCAGCAGTTTCAACCCACGGGTAAAACTGGGAGTATGATGATGGAAAATGAAGAGATCAGAGTATTGTCCGGCATAGTCATGGACGATAATCAAGCGATATCGCTGGCTGAATTATGTCGTTGTTGTTCACTGCCTGCCGAGCAGGTCGTTACCATGATTGAAAATGGCATTGTTGAACCAATTGAGTCTCGCATAACCATCTCTCACTGGCAGTTTAGAGGGGAAAGTGTGTTGCGGATTCAAACGGCTATCCGATTAAAACGCGATCTTGGCGTCAATACGGCTGGAGCTGCGTTAGCGCTTGAATTACTGGACGAGGTTAAAGCACTGCGCCAACAGTTAAGCATAAGAATTTAAGGTAGAAAAACATGAAAGGTACAGCAACATTTACTCAGTTTAATATTCACCAACAGCGCAAATTTGCTGCGACACATGGAGAGCTGACACTACTTTTAGATGATGTGGCGCGCGCATGTAAATCGATATCTTATGCAGTCAATCAAGGATCGCTGTCTGGAAACCTTGGTTCTGCAAAGAGTGAAAATGTGCAGGGAGAAGTTCAGAAGCAGCTGGATCTGATTTGTGATGAACTCTTTACTGAATCACTGATTTGGACAGGACACCTTGCGGCAATGGTCTCAGAGGAAGTTGATGACATCATCGCTATTCCAGCACAGTATCCAAAAGGTAAATATTT
>JAZGEP010000200.1:0-19998 GCA_036478815.1 Methylococcales bacterium | reverse complement strand
AGCGGCAGCGAAAGAAGGGCGCAGGCAAATGTCACCTACAACGCCTTGTTAGCTGTTTTAACCAACAACAGGGTCTTTAAATACATGCACATTTAATTTCGGTTATAAAACAACCATTTTAACGACTCTTCTCTCGAACACAACATACCTTGATTTTGTATGGCTTGGACTAAAAGATAGTTCACTACTTCTACGCAAGATAAGCTGCGATTAGAAACTTTGTGGATTAAGTTGCCAACTTTTCAGCCTGAACGTAGAACACAACTTAACGCCGAGGGATTCTGTAAATAATAACCGCTTTTCTCCGCACAACTTAATACACCTTACATATACATTGTGTTTTACACGATAATATTTCGATAACTTATATTTGCGGCGATGACATTTTATTAACAGCTAACGCTAAGTTCAGGTGCATTTGCCGGCAACCGACTGGAGCGGTAGCGAAAGAAGGGCGCAGGCAAATGTCACCTGCAACGCCTTGTTAGCTGTTTTAACCAACAACATGGTTATTGAATGCATGTACATTTAATTTCAGTTATAAACAAACCATTCTAACCACTTTTCTTTCGAACACAACATACCTTGATATTGTATTGTTTGGATTAAAAGAAAATTCGCAGCTTGAACGTAGGACACAACTTAACGCAGTGCGATCCTCTAAATAATAACTGCTTTTCTCCTTGCACAACTTGATACACCTTAAATATAAATTGTGTTTTACACGATAATATTTCGATAACTTATATTTGCGACGATTACATTTTATTAACAGCTAACGCTCTTATCACCGGCGCCACAAAAGAAATGGAAAGAAAAAACCCGGTGTTTGGCGTCCGGTGCATAAGTTTGTTAGGCGGCGAGCTAGTAGAAAGCACTGTTTTCTGCCTCCTTCTGTATGCGCTCAAATAATTGAATGATGCCACAGAGATCTTCGAATGAAGTCTCGATAGCGTCTGCGTCAACAGACAGGAGCCCCTTATCTGTTATAAGGTTTTCAATTTGATACCGCTGATCAGATGACAACTTTTCTAGTACCGACTGCGCCAGCACGTGAGAAGGGTCTTGAAAATGATACATCCCATTTTCGGTTCGAACATACACATACGCCTCAATGTCAGGCACGAGAAGATCTGGATCTGAAAATCCATAGTGAAAGTACACCTTTCCAACTTGCAGGGAGTTCGGGTTCATCGTCAGCCTAACGCTTAGTGGACATCATAAGTAAAATAATTTCTTACGTCGATTTTGACATCTAATACTACAGTGACTTCTTAACTTATTGTTTCTTTGATCAGTCTACTCTAAAATATATCATTAAGACAATCACAAACTAAGTCACTAATGTCGGATCACGAACAAACTAAAAAACCGCGCTTATTGGATCAGGTTAGAGAAAAAATTCGGTTCAAGCACTATAGTATTCGTACTGAGCAATCTTATTTAGACTGAATTCGCCGTTATATTTTGTTTCACAACAAACGTCATCCTGCAGATATGTCAGAACCAGAGGTGGAAGCCTTTCTGACGCATCTTGCGGTTAATCGTCAGGTTGCTAGTTCGACTCAAAATCAAGCTTTCAGTGCTTTGCTATTTTTGTATCGAGAGGTGCTTGGAATTAAGCTGGTTGATTTGAATGCAACACGTTCTAAATTACCGCAACGGCTTCCGGTGGTTCTTTCTCAGTCTGAAGTCAATAGTCTGCTTGCTTATTTGAATGGTACGCATCATTTGATGGCGAGTTTGCTTTACGGGGCGGGCTTACGCTTAATGGAATGTGTGCGCTTACGCATTAAGGATGTCGATTTTAGTTATGATCAACTGACGATTCGCGATGGTAAAGGGAATAATGATCGCGTGACTATGCTTCCTCATTCTGTTGTTGACCAGTTAAAACTACATATTGATAAATCTCAGTTGATTCATCGACAGGATTTATCTGAAGGATTTGGGGAGGTTTATTTGCCTTTTGCCCTTGATCGTAAATATCCAAATGCGGCTAGGGAATGGGGCTGGCAATATGTTTTTCCTGCCAGGAAACGATCAATTGATCCACGATCTGGAATAAATCGTCGCCACCATATCAATGAGCAAAGTTTACAGCGCGCGGTCAAAAAAGCGGTTCAGGCTAGCAATTTCCACAAACCTGCAACTTGTCATACATTACGCCATTCTTTTGCAACGCATTTGCTTGAAGCTGGTTATGATATCCGTACTGTCCAGGAGTTACTTGGACATCGTGATGTGAGTACTACGATGATTTATACCCATGTGCTAAATAAGGGTGGTAAAGGGGTGAATAGCCCTCTTGACCGATTTTAAGGCTGTACATCCACAGCGATTTACAAAAAATAAGAAATATCAAAAGTACCATCAAAAGCATCAAATGGGTCAGAGTAACTGATATTACTATTTTTGTAACACAGCGTAATCAGTAACTGTTTAGATTGCCCTCTATTTTGTCCAAGAGCAAGGCGAAAGCGCGGAGTTTACAGGTGTCAATGAGCACTTTCAACGCAGCAATTGGATAAAATAGAGGGTAAGCTGAGTTATCTATTTTTTTGATTCAGACGATTGGTAAGGATGGCTCGCATACCCAGATTAAACCTACCATACATCCCTCAGCATGTGATCCAGCGCGGTCATAATTGTGAACACAACTTTGAGCCTACATTTCTCGCCAGCCTGATGAGCCTTCGCTAGCTATTTGAACCCACAAAAACTTTTATTTAAGCGGCGAACCTGATCGTAACAAGGTCTTTATAGATCACTCAGTTTTGAATCCGTCTAGTAGTCTTTCAATGTGATATCGCCTAATCTTAAAATGCTTTCTCATCAATAGTCAATATTTTATTGAGAGTGCATATGAAAAAGAAATTCATTGTCCGGTTGTCAGATGTTAATTGATATGGGAATCGACTTATTATTAGGTAATATCACATTGAAAGACTACTAGTACTCCTAATGCATAAGATGTTTGATAAATTCCTTCGCTACACCTCGTGCTTGATGATCAACATTGAGTATGGTTTCCAGGTTATTTGGGATCGATTGTGCCACTTCAACAAGGCATTGCTCGATTACTCTTGGGATATCTGTAAACAGTATTTTTGAATCTAAAAAAGCCTCGACGGCTACTTCATTGCCAGCATTTAAGACTGTTGGTCGCGTGCCGCCTTGTTCAGCAGCAACGGCAGCCAATCTAAGGCACGGAAATCTGACTTCATCTGGTTGCTCAAAGTCGAGCGTCTTGACTTGAAAAATATCTAATGGTTCTACGCCAGAGTCAATACGATTTGGCCAAGCTAATGAATGCGCAATTGGGGTACGCATATCAGGATTGCCCAATTGAGCCAGCACAGAACCATCATCATAATCAACCATCGAATGAATAACGCTTTGTGGATGAATCACGATTTGGATGGATTTTGCAGGGATTGAAAATAGAAGACTGGCCTCAATTAACTCCAGGCCTTTATTCATCATAGTAGCTGAATCAACCGATATTTTGCGCCCCATATCCCAATTTGGATGTGCAATTGCTTGTTCTGGGGTCACTGATTCCAGCTGATCGATTGGTAATGTTCTAAACGGTCCGCCTGATGCTGTTAACAAGATTTTTCTAACCCCGTGGGCTTGCTGACCAATCTTATAACCTGCTGGCATGGACTGAAAAATAGCATTGTGCTCACTATCAATGGGTAGCAGAACGGCGTTATTGTCGGTAATGGCTTGCATTAACAATGTGCCAGACATTACCAGTGCTTCTTTATTAGCAAGCAATACAGTATGTCCGGCTTTGGCGGCAGCCAACGTGGGTAACAATCCGGCGGCACCTACAATTGCTGCCATCACTGTGTTGACTTGGGGCAAAGATGCTACTTTAACCAATGCTTCTGGCCCTGATAATACCTGAATGTTATCAATACTTGAGCGTGATATTCTGGATTGCAACTCAGTTGCGGCATCAGCATCAACCATCACCGCATATTTCGGATGATGTTGTAAACACTGTTGATAGAAAGCATCAACATTTTTGTTCGCTGTTAAAGCAATCACACGATAATTGTTAGAATGCCGTGAGATTACATCAAGAGTGCTTACACCAATTGACCCTGTTGAGCCCAGCACACAAAGGGATTTCATCCGACAAACTGTCTGTGCAATAGCACCAAACCGATGTAAAACACTGGCGTAGCTGCTAACAATCCATCGATACGATCAAGGATACCGCCATGCCCAGGTAATATTGAACCGGTGTCTTTAACTCCGCGTGTGCGCTTCATTAAGCTGACCAACAAATCCCCATTGACTGAAAAGATAATTGTGATTAATGATAGAAAGGTAAAATCGAGAATTGCTTTGGGAATGTATTCATAATAGATTGCTGTGCCGACTGCATAAATCAATCCGGCAAGCAATGCGCCATAGAGTCCTTCTATTGTTTTGCCAGGACTGATTTCTGGCAGCAGTTTGTGCTTACCAAAATATTTGCCACAGAAATACGCTGCAATATCTGCAATCCAAATCAAAAACAAGAAATACAAAGTCATTTGCCAATCCCAAAATGAATCAAGACGCCGCAAAAACATCCAGCTAAACACTAATACTATCCAGCCAATGATCAGCTTGGTTTCTGTACTCCAGTTAGCTTCTAATAGTTTGGTAGGAGACCGTCTCATTTTAATTCCGATCACCAACCAGAATCCGATAACCGGAACTGCCCACCAGTCCATTACACCGCTCCACTGTAACAATTCGCCTCGCTCAAATTGAATGGCTATTTTTTCCAGAATATTCTTCCAGAAATAAAAAAACAGCATCGACAAAGCGATCGCTATGACATAGAAGGCACGCTTGACGGGACTCTGTAAACCAGCTAAATCAGTCCACTCCCATGTGGCAAGTAAAATAATAGCGCCCCACAATAATGCAAATCCGCCTGTAGGTAATTTAATCACTGCCAAAACGACTAGAGGTGCTAGCACCAGGGCTGTAATTACGCGTTTAATCAACATTTCATAGACCTTTTATATTTTATTGTTATCAGGTAGTTTAACGAAATAAAGTGACCAATTTTGTTAGTCTTTTTGCTCCTGAACCAACTACCTCAATCGTTGTGTACAATGACTATGCGCCTCTTGAGATAGTTGGGTCAGGAACAAAAACGCTGCGCAATCTTGGTAACTTTATTCCATCCAACTACACTAACTCTTAGTGTTTTAAACTTCTCGACCAGAAGGAGAACGCTTGCATTTAAATGGTTAAAATATCTCGAATCAACACCATTATTAATTGTGAATGCCTGCCTGCTCTATATGCCCAATTGTTGTATTATAACTCCTCACTATAGCCTGCTATGACTCGTCATTACGCCTCGCTTTTGGGTGGGTTCGACAATTTAGAGACTAGTTTTTCGTAACCACTCAGCTTCCCCCTATTGCGATCAATAGCCGTGTTGAAAGTGCTCATTGACATTGCAAATTACGCGCTTTCGCCTTGCTATTGATCACAATAGAGGTAGACTGAGTAGTTGCAATTTTTCACATTTGATAGCAGTGCTGAGTCTACGCAATGATCATTCCCATGCTTTTTTGAGATCATTGACTCTTTGTTCTGGAAGAAAATCAAAAAACAGGTAGCGCTGGGATCATTGATATTGACTTAAGGCAACTGGAAATACATAACCCACCCACCTCTTATTTGCCTTTTTGTTTGTCTTCGATTTTGTTGCTTCGGTTACATAGCTTGCTATGTGCGCTACGCAACATGATCGAAGACAAACAAAAATTCTTTGCAATCTGGGTGGGTTATTTATTTCCAGTTGCCTAAGCATGTGACTTGATTTGAGTAATTTGTTCACTAGTATGTCCAAAACGACGCTGTCGTTTAGAAAAATCAAGCAATGCAGCATCCAAACTAGTCGCATCAAAATCTGGCCATAACGTAGAAGTGAAATAGAGCTCTGTATATGCTAAATGCCAAAGCAAAAAATTACTAATGCGGCATTCACCACCAGTACGTATAAATAAGTCAGGATGCGGGAGATCAGGTAAGCTGAGGTTCGCTTGCAAATGCTCATCTGTGATATCAGATAGTTGAATTTCGCCATTGATAGCACACTCAGCCATTTTTCGAGCTGCTTGAACAACATCCCAGCGCCCACCATAATTTGCAGCAACCACTAAATCAAACCGTTTGTTATCACAGGTTAGCTGCTCGACTTCTTCTATTTTGTGGCGCAATGCTAGTGGAAAAACGCTTGTGTCACCGATTATTCTGATCCGAATTTCTTCCTTATGTAAACTCCGAACCTCTTTTTCCAGTGTTGTAATAAATAGTTTAAGTAAAATTGATACTTCTTCTTGTGGTCTGCGCCAGTTTTCACTACTGAATGCAAACAATGTTAAAGCTTTAACACCTTGGTTAATACATGCTTTTACGGTTTTTTTGACTGATTTAACACCTGCATGATGCCCCGCTGTTCGCGGTAAAAAGCGCTTCTTCGCCCAGCGACCATTACCATCCATAATGATGGCAATATGCAATGGGACAGAAACTGGTAAATGGTGAGGTTCTGTTGGATGAGTTAAATCATTGGCCATTTGAATAGATCTTTACTGTCAACGGAAAAAACGTAATTGCTAAATTAATTTGTGTGCCCAAGTTTGAACATTGTTTTGATCATCAAGCTGACTAAGGAACGTGCATGGAATAACTTGAACAATTCACTTGTCTTTTTGCTCATCTTCGGTGTTGCAAAAAACAGTTACATAGCTCACTATGCGCCTGTTTTCGCGCCTTGAATATGAACAAAAATCCTACGTCAATTGTTCAAGTTATTCCATGCACGTTCCTAAGGTTGATGATGTATCTATAACTCAGATTATGTGGTTTTCAGAGCGCACCTGCTTTTCAAGGGCACATCACCTTTGCAACTCAAAAGAGATTCTTGAAATTATTTATTAATTAGTAAGTTAAAAAACAAATCATTGATCGCATCAATACACTTAAATTGCTAACAAATCAGTTTCTTTGGTTTTTAATACCATCTCAATTTTTTCAATGAAGTTGTCCGTAATTTTTTGAATGCGCTCTTCTCCCTTGTGTGCTTCATCTTCACTGATCATTTTTTCTTTTTGCGCTTCTTTAATGTCTGTATTTGCATCCCGTCGAATATTACGAATAGAGATGCGTGAGTTTTCTGCTTCAGCTCTGACAACCTTAACCAGTTCTTTGCGACGTTGTTCAGTCAAAGGTGGCATCGGTACTCGTATAACATCTCCAGTCGTGGCTGGGTTGAGTCCTAAGTCTGAGGATAAAATTGCTTTTTCTATCGCGCCAACCAGTGGTTTTTCCCAAGGAGTGATGGTTAAGGTGCGTGCATCTTCTACAGCAATATTTGCAACTTGTGACAATGGTGTGTCAGCACCATAATAAGATACATTGATTTGCTCCAGCAGGCTAGGATGTGCCCTGCCCGTTCTAATTTTACTCAGCTCGTGCTTGAGTGCATCGACACTTTTTTCCATGCGAGATGTGGTATCGTTCTCAATCTCTTTTATCATAGTGGACTACTCGTTACTTCGATTAATGAACCAATTTCACCGCCATCAATCAATTTTCTGATTGAACCGGGTTTAAAAATATTCATAATTCGCAGCGGTATATTGTGATCACGGCATAATACCAGTGCAGTGGCGTCCATTACCCCAAGCTTCTCCTGCAAAGCCTGATCAAAACTTAAACGCGAGTAAAAGGTTGCAGATGGGTTGGTCGTTGGATCAGCTGAATAGACACCATCAACCTTGGTTGCTTTAATCAGTAGATCCGCATTAATTTCCAGCGCCCTAAGACTGGCGGCAGTATCAGTGGTAAAAAATGGATTACCGATGCCGGCTGCGAATACAACTGTGCGGCCTTTTTCCAAGTGACGTACTGCGCGTCGTCGGATATAACCCTCACATATTTCATTGATGCGAATCGCCGACATCACCCGAACAGGCTGGCCTTGAGCTTCAATTGCATCTTGCAATGCAAGTGCATTGATGACTGTTGCCAGCATTCCCATATGATCGCCCGTGACCGCATCAAAACCCTCAGCCGCCTGTTCTGCTCCTCGAATCAGGTTACCACCACCAACCACTAGACCTATTTGCACGCCTGACTGACAAATCTCAGCAATATCTTTTGCCAATCGTTCTAATGTCTCGCTTTCAATTCCAGAACCCTGTCGCCCTTGCAACGCTTCTCCACTAATTTTTAACAATACCCGCTTGTAGGGAGATGTTTTTTTAACAGATTGTGTTTCAGTAGCTGTAGATGACTGAGGTTCTGGCATAGGATTACCTTGCTGTGAAGTAGATGATTTATGTTTCAAAACTGATGTAGGATAGCTCCTCTAGCTACAAGTACTCAAAGAAAGCGATAGGAGCGTTGTAACAATATTGATCAATACGTCAATAACACTACAAAAGTTATTTATCAATGCCATCTAATTCAGGCTTTTCTGCATCTCTAACTTGTGCCATCACTTCTTCTGCAAAATTCTCCTGAACTTTCTCAATTCCTTCGCCTACCTCATAGCGGACAAAACCAGCAGCGGAGCCATCTGTTTTTGAAAGTAACTGAGCGATACTGAAATCAGGGTCTTTAATATATGGTTGCCCAAGCAAAGTCACTTCTTTAAGGTATTTTTTCAATCGACCTTCAACCATTTTCTCAATAATATTGGCAGGTTTGCCGCTTGCTTCTGCCTGTGCGGAGAAAATTCTCCGTTCTTTATCAAGCAGCGCTGGATCCACTTGCTGTTCTGAGACACAAACCGGTTTAAGGGCTGCAACGTGCATCGCTATCCCACGACCGGTTTCCTCGTTGACGCCTGCAATATCGACAATGACACCAATTCGATTTCCATGCAGGTAATCAAAAATTTTACCTTGTGAGGACTCCATTCTTTCCAGACGACGGATGTTAATATTCTCTCCAATTTTGGCAATTAAGGCCTTGCGCGCATCTTCAACAGTACCATTGTCCAGAGTTTGTTCCAGCAATGCTTCTGTTGAATTGACTCCCGAAGATAAAGCAATTTCGGCTACTGCGTTTGTGAATTTCTTGAAATGATCGCCATTGCCAACAAAATCTGTTTCACAATTAATCTCCACAATAACAGCTTGCTGACCTGAATCAGAAGTTTTGATGGTAATGTTGCCTTCAGCTGCAGTGCGATCGGATTTTTTGTCTGCTTTAGCGAGTCCGGCTTTACGCATTTGCTCAATCGCAGTTTCCATATCACCACTGGCTTCCACCAATGCTTTTTTACATTCCATCATGCCAGAGCCAGTGCGTTCCCGTAACTCTTTTACCATTGCCGCTGTAATACTCATCTTTCAATCCTAATTTACATTGTCTTCATTTGATATTGTGTTACACCACGCTATTGGCATTACACAATACACTTCTGATGTATTTGTTCACTTCACACTTGGATTTCTGCTTGTGGAATGCGTCTATTTCGTGGGTAGTACGCTGGAATAGTGCTGCTATAGCGCCATTAGCAAAACAATCACTGCTTGCAGTAAGATTTTCCAGCACACTCAGTAAAAAAGCGCATGCACCGAGTAGAAATTTATTGTGTGGAGAGCTTGTTTAATTGTGTTTGTTATTAATTATGGCGCCTTTAATTCTTCTTCTGCTACTGCAACTGGTTCGGTAGTAGCAACTGTTTCGGTAGTAGCAACTGCTTCCGCTTCTTCAACGACTGGATTCGGGGTTTTTGCCGACTCTGTAGTTGGAACATTCTCTGTGGCTGGCTGTTCTACTTGTTTAGTTTCTGTTTGTTTGGTTTCTACTTGTTTAGTTTCTACTTGTTTAGTGTCTGTTTGTTTGGTTTCAGTCTCATCGGTCATTTCAACAAAATCATCATCGCTTACACCACTAAGACTGAGCTGTTGCGCTTTTCCTTCCAGAACAGCCGCAGCTGCACTTTGAACATAGAGCTGAATGGCACGAATTGAATCATCATTTCCAGGAATCATATAATCAACACAGTCAGGATTATTATTGGTATCCACCACACCAATGACAGGAATTCTCAATTTGATTGCTTCATTCACAGCGATATTTTCTACTCCAACATCAATGACAAATAAAGCACTTGGTAATGCAGGCATATCCTTGATGCCACCAAGACTTCTTTCCAGTTTATTCAGCTCTCTTTGATAGCCTAAGGCTTCTTTTTTATTAAAACGCTGAATACTTCCATCTTCCTGCATACTCTCCAATTCTTTAAGACGTCTAATGGACTGCCGAATAGTCTTGAAGTTAGTTAACATTCCGCCCAGCCAACGATGGTTCACATAGGGCATTCCACAACGAATCGCCTCTTCAGCAATGGTTTTCTGAGCAGCTCTTTTGGTTCCAACAAACATAATCGAACCATTATTAACAGCAATATCCTTGATGTAATCCATGGTTTCATGGAATAGAGGCATGGTTTTTTCAAGGTTAATGATGTGGATTTTGCTTTTTGCTCCAAAGATGTATGGAGCCATTTTTGGACACCAATATCGTGTTTGGTGACCAAAATGAACACCTGCTTCAAGCATTTGGCGCATTGTAACTTTTGCCATTGTATAACTCCTTCACTGTTGACAGATCATATCTGCCTGTTGGGTTGGGCCTCTGTACATCCCGATTAACAACTCCACGTGGATAGAAAAAACAGATGTTTCTGAAATTTCATCCTGGGGCACCCAGCTAATCGTGACGATGTACATGAGAATTTAATTGCTAAAACTAGCCCACCTTTATAACATACATAGCTATAGTGAACAATGGCACAAGATATGATGACTGGGCAATCGCATTAAAACTGACTAAATCAATGATCAGTTATGGGAGTTTTTTGCAAAATGTTCCTTGAACTCTTACACAGATACTGCCAATAATTCGATTTTAGAGAAAAATTTCTACTACAAATTATTTTTCGCATTAAATGCGTCTAAATGTCGTTAAAATGTGTTCAGCTTTCTACTTTTTAATATGATTGACCTGGACATGACGAATAATTTCTATCGAAATTTGTCGCTAATCTTTTAAATATATGTATTACTGTGAGTCATTATTCTCTTTCAGTGAGCTTGAACAACTGTTTCTTGACTTCTAAGCATCGAAAACAGACAGTTCTCATGCTTAGGGCCTGTCAAGAAATAACTTGATCATCTTGCTTGTCTATCCTTCCGTCTTCGGCGTTGCGAAAAGGGTTACATACAACGAGTATGCGCTCCTTTTCGCGTCTTGAATACGAAACGATATCCGGCGCAATATGATCAAGTTATTTCTTGACAGGCCCTTAGGAATAGAATTTTATTACTTGTACATTCTGGCTTGTCTTTATTATCTGCTTTCTTCGTTACTACAAAAGTTGCACAGCTAAGGTAACTCGCAATCAATAACACACCCATATTGCGCAGAATTTTTGTCTGTTTTCATGGCACAACGTAGAGCGCATAGTGAACTATGTAACTGTTGCGACAACAGGGATGACGGACAACAAGACAAGTCAGTTGTCTAAGTTATTTCATGCACGTTTCCTAGTTGATGCGGTCTTTAATGATGCATTTTCTTGAGACACAGACTGTGAATTTATAGAGTGGCAAAAGGAATGGTTAGATATCATTTTATGTTTTTTTGGAACAAAGTGTTATGAGTGTATCGATTAAATCTGCTGAAGAAATAGACAAAATGAGAGTTGTCGGCAAACTGGCTGCAGACGTACTCGAAATGATTGAGCAACACGTTGCTCCAGGCGTGACAACCAATCAACTCGATGCGATCTGCCATGACTATATTGTTAGCACCCAGGATGCAATTCCTGCTCCACTCAACTACAAAGGCTTTCCCAAATCAATCTGCACGTCGGTTAATCATACGATTTGTCATGGAATTCCTAATGATAAGGCACTCAAAAATGGCGATATTGTCAATATCGATATCACTGTTATTAAAAATGGATATCATGGTGATACCAGCAAAATGTTTGAAGTTGGTAAGGTTCCCAAATTCGCAACACGGTTAATCGAAGTGACTCAACAAGCATTGTATCTAGGTATCAAACAAGTCAAACCTGGAGCACAACTGGGTGATATTGGCCATGTCATCCAACAACATGCCCACAATGCGCGTTATTCTGTGGTTAGAGAATTCTGTGGACACGGCATCGGCATGGTTTTTCATGAAGACCCGCAAGTCTTGCACTATGGCATGCCAGCTACAGGTTTAAAACTCAAAACTGGCATGATTTTTACTATCGAACCCATGCTTAATCAAGGTAAACGCCATATTAAAATCCTTTCAGATGGCTGGACAGTACATACCAAAGATCGCAGTCTTTCTGCACAGTGGGAACATACTATTTTAGTAACAGAAAACGGTTACGAAGTACTGACAGCACGTCCCGATGAAGAAATCAATAAACCTTGATATGGCGATAAGCATCAATACTTCACTTGATTCGGCAGATCTTATTCAGTCAGTTCGGGATCAACTCAGTCATTTCAATCTGGATTTGTCTTTTCAGAAAGATGATCAGCCTGCTACAGAATTAATTAGACAGCGTTCTGATTATATTGATCAGTTGCTCAGCAACAGTTGGCAGTATTTTTTAGGTAAGCAAGCAACCCGCTTTGCACTGATCGCTCTGGGCGGTTATGGACGACGAGAACTGTTTCCTTTTTCTGATGTTGATTTACTCATACTATGCGAAACCTCACCTGACTTAGCTACGCAACATCAAATTTCAGCATTTCTTCAATTTCTCTGGGATATCGGTCTGAAGCCAGCTCAATCGATCCAGACAATTACACAAACCATCAGTCTCGCACAAAACGATGTCAGCTTTATGACATCAATCCTGGATGTGCGTTTTATCTTCGGCAATCAACAATTACCCAGCCAGCTAAAATCTCAATTTAGTGAAATAATCAGTTGCTCGGCAGAAACATTTTATAACCTGAAGATTGAGGAGCAACAACAACGCCATCAAAAATTTGGAGAAACCGCATATCGTCTCGAACCCAACATTAAAGAGGGCCCAGGCGGTCTTCGTGATTTGCAAACAATCCGCTGGGTAGCGCAAAGTCAATATCAGATTGATACCTTGGCAAAGCTGATCGCAATCGGCTTGATTACTGAACATGAATATTTTGAATATAGAGATGCGCGACGTTTTTTATGGAAAATACGCAACACTCTTCATCAACTGGCTGGCAAGGCTGAAGAACGCTTGTTGTTTGAATATCAACACAAAATCGCAGAAATTTTTGGTTATCAAGACGATGAGAATAGTCGTGCTGTTGAAAAATTCATGCAGGATTATTACTGCACGATTATGGAAGCAGAACGGCTCAATGAAATGTTGTTGCAGGTGCTTGCAACTAAATTTGAGCCCCAGCGCACTTCGCAACACGTCACGACTTTAAACAATAATTTTCAGATTGTTGGACAATATCTTGAAACCTCACAGGCTGATGTTTTCGAGCAATATCCACCAGCACTATTAGAAATCTTTGTGTTCATGCAACAACACCAGGAGCTCAAGGGTATTCATGTCTCAACGCTCCGCCAAATACGCAAACATCTCCATTTAATCGACGCTGACTTTAGATGTAATCCAGACGCCATCCGCACTTTTATGGTGCTCTGGCGTCAAGGGACTGGATTAACGCATGAATTACGCAGAATGAAACGCTATGGGATATTACCAGCGTATTTGCCTGAATTTAACCACATTCATGGCCGTATGCAATTTGATTTGTTTCATACCTTGACGGTTGATGAACATATCTTGTTTGTAGTGCGCAATCTGCGACGCATCAGTCTTGATGAATATCGATATGAATTACCCTTGGCTTATGATATTTTCCAATCCATATCCAAACCAGAGATACTTTATCTGGCTGGGTTTTTACACGATATTGGTAAAGGCCATGGCGGTAATCATTCTGATATTGGCGCAGACATTACAGAAAAATTCTGCAAACAGCATGGTTTAAAGCAAGATGATACCCATCTATTGACTTGGTTGGTCACCAATCATTTGTTGATGTCTATGACAGCGCAACGATTTGATATCTCTGATCCTGACGTTATCAATGATTTTGCAGTGCATTGCCAAACGCTTGAAAGACTTAACTATCTGTATCTGCTGACCGTTGCTGATATTCGCGCCACCAATCCTGATTTATGGAATGGCTGGAAGGATTCTCTGTTAATTCAACTTTACAACGCATGTCGACGTGCTTTTCGGCGCGGTCTAAACAACCCCGTGACACACCAGGAGCTCATCACCACCGTGCGCACAACAGCCAGTCAGCAATTATTAACACTTGGCATTGAGAAACACATCTTCTTATCAGTCTGGAAACAAGAATTTAATGATGACTATTTTCTTCGCCATAGCGCTAATGAATGTGTCTGGCATACGATTGCTCTGCTTACCCAACGACCCGAAGATTCACCGTTAATTTTATTACGTCCAAACGCATTCAAACAAGCAACTGAAATCTTTGTGCATGCCCCCGTTGACTATCCTGTGTTTACGAGTATTACAAGGACATTGGATCAATTAGGACTTGATGTCGTTGATGCTCGCATGATGCCGACCAAGCATAGCGTTTTATGTAGCTTTCTGGTCATTGAAAATAATGGTCATGTGTTGGAAGAGCTCTATCGACAACATCAGATTGTTAGTGAAATTCAACAACGACTGCTGAGCAAGAACAAAGGTTCATTACAGGTTTCCAGGAGAGTTTCCGAAAAACTTCAAAACTTCCCTATTCCCACCCAGGTATTGATTTATGATGATGCCTATCAGCACTATACAGTGATTGAACTGATTAGTACTGACCGACCTGGTTTGTTATCTAAAGTTGGAGTTGCGTTGGAAGAATTGAACCTGAAGATTCATTACGCCAAAATTGCGACAATTGGTGCGCGTGCGGAAGATTTATTTTATGTCACGGATGCTGATGACCAAACCATCCCTTTACAATCAGATATGGAAGCCGCAATTCGACATCGAATTATACAAGTTGTCGACAATAATTCTGACGCAGAGAAACTCTAGGTGGCTGTCCGAGAATAGAAGCCGTAGCGAGGGAAAGTGGTTTTGAGTCCATTGTTTCGATTAAATGAGGCGAATACTTGCTGTATTTAACGAATTTAATCGGAAAAATGAGCAAAAATCCGCTTTTCCGTAGTAGGCTCTAATTCTAGGGAAGCCTCTTCGCCAGCATCTCGAATCAGCCTGATGAGCCCTCGTTAGCTATTATCTGAATTCACAAGAAATTTTATTCAGTCAGAAATACACACTGTTATTCCATTCCTCCATAAAATTCCTTTCGAGCCCAAATAGACAAGCGATCACCTCTCCAGCTGGTGGCAAATGCGTGCTAGCGCTCAAACATCATCAGGCACAAACCAAACTTGCGCCTGATTCGTGTTTTATCAGATTATAAGCAGGAACGTGCATGAAATAACTTAAACATTCTGGCTGGTCTTTTTGCTCCTGACGAAACCTTCTCAATCGTTGCGTAGACCAACTATGCGCCTCTTGAGATCGTTTCGTCAGCAACAAAAATCCTGCGCCATCATTGTTCAAGTTATTAAATTCTCGCTAAGGGTTCAGAGCTTTCTTTAATGCATCTTCAATGTCTTGATTATCAACTTCTGGCTTGGCTGCCTCTTCTACTGGAGAGATTATTTGAGTTGTTGTCTGACGCTTACGCTTACGTTCGTTATGATAGGCAAGACCAGTTCCCGCTGGTATCAACCGCCCCACAATTACATTTTCCTTCAACCCATGCAAAGGATCTTTCAACCCACGTACAGCGGCATCGGTGAGCACACGCGTTGTTTCCTGAAAAGATGCTGCAGAAATAAAAGACTCAGTCGCCAGAGAAGCTTTGGTAATTCCTAGCAGCACAGTGTCTGCAATTGCCGGTACTTTACCTTCTGCCTCAACACGTTCGTTTTCTTCATAAAAGCGCGCGCGTTCAACCTGTTCTCCTTTTAGGAACGTGGTATCGCCAACTGCTGTAATTTCTACTTTACGTAACATTTGGCGAATAATCACTTCAATATGTTTATCATTGATTTTCACACCTTGCAATCGATAAACTTCTTGAATCTCATTAACAAGAAACGATGACAGTGCAGCTATCCCACGCAGTCGCAAAATATCGTGTAAGGTTAATTCACCTTCAGCAATGGTTTCGCCACGTTCAACTGATTCGCCTTCAAACACTGTAATATGGCGCCATTTTGGAACCAGAATTTCGTTTGATTCACCAGTAGTGTTGGTAATAACGATACGTCGTTTACCTTTGGTTTCTTTACCAAAACTAACCGTACCGGTTGCTTCAGCAAGAATAGCAGGATCTTTGGTTTTGCGTGCTTCGAACAAATCAGCAACTCTGGGTAAACCACCAGTAATGTCACGTGTTTTACTCGACTCTTGTGGTATTCTTGCCAACACATCGCCTATTTCAACAGTCAGGCCATCCTGACAGGTTACAAGCGCTTCAGATGGCAGAAAGTATTGTGCGACAACATCAGTACCAGGGAAAAACAAGTCATTCCCTTGATCATCAAGTAACTTAATCATTGGACGTAATTCTTTACCAGCGCCACTACGTTGAGCAGGATCAATCACCACTAATGAGCTAATTCCAGTAATTTCATCTGATTGTTGATGTACGGTAACGCCATCAACAAAATCTACAAACTTAATTTGACCTGCGACCTCAGTAATTACAGGGTGAGTATGCGGATCCCAATTAACTGCAACAGAACCGGCTACAATCGAATCCCCATCCGCGATTGATAAAACGGCACCATAAGGGATTTTATAGCGTTCACGTTCACGACCATGTTCATCGATAATACTAAATTCACCTGACCTTGAAACAGCAACCAGGTTATTCTCTGAATTACGGATAGTTTTCAGGTTGGACAAACGCACCGTACCAGATGATTTGGCTTCGATACTACTAATTGCTGCAGATCGTGATGCCGCACCACCAATATGAAATGTACGCATGGTCAGCTGCGTTCCTGGTTCGCCAATGGATTGCGCTGCAATCACTCCAACCGCTTCGCCCATATTGATTTTATGACCTCGTCCAAGATCACGACCATAACAAGATGCGCAAACACCATAACGTGTCTCACAGGTAATCACTGAACGTACGATGACATTTTCAACACTGTGCTCATCTAAAACCTTAACCAGATCTTCGTCGAGCATTATTCCAGCTTCAACGACCATCTCATCACTACCTGGGGCAATAATATCAACAGCAACAACACGACCTAGTACACGTTCTGATAAGGGTTCTACAACATCTCCACCTTCAATTAACGGAGTCATTAACAGACCATTCAGGGTTCCACAGTCGTCTTCTTTAATCACCAGGTCTTGTCCAACATCAACCAGACGGCGGGTTAAATAACCAGAATTAGCAGTTTTTAAAGCGGTATCCGCCAAACCTTTACGTGCACCATGAGTTGATACAAAATATTGAAGAACATCAAGCCCTTCGCGAAAATTTGCGGTAATCGGAGTTTCAATAATCGAGCCGTCCGGTTTAGCCATCAATCCACGCATACCGGAGAGCTGACGAATTTGTGCAGCTGAACCCCTTGCTCCAGAATCAGCCATCATGAATACAGAATTCATTGATTTCTGTTTAATGGTATTGCCGTCTGCGTCTTGAACCTTATCGTAGCCTAGTCGATCCATCATTACTTTTGCGACTTGTTCATTGGCATGTGACCAGATATCAACAACCTTATTGTAACGCTCACCATTGGTTACCAAACCACCAGCATACTGACTCTGAATCTCCTTAACTTCGCTCTCAGCACCGGCAATAATTGATTGTTTCTCTTCAGGGATTTCCATATCCATCAATCCAAAAGAAATACCTGAACGAGTTGCATTGGAAAAACCCATATACATTAACTGATCAGCAAAAATCACTGTCTGTTTAACGCCCAGAGTTCGGTAGCACTGATTGAGTAGATTCGATATTTCCTTTTTGGTCATATCTTTATCAACATTATGAAATGGTAGTCCCGCAGGAACAATTGCCCATAACAAAACGCGTCCTGCAGTGGTTTTCACTCTACGCGTGATCGTTTGTAAATTACCTTCGTCATCTGGCAATGACTCCTGAATACGCGCCTCTATATTGGCGTGAATATCAAGCACCCCGGCATCAATTGCCCGATTAATTTCCTGGCTATCGGTGAACACCATTCCTTCACCAAGTGCGCCGATTTTCTCACGCGTCATGTAGTACAAGCCAAGCACTACATCTTGTGTTGGCGTAATGACTGGCTCACCACTGGCCGATGACAAAATATTATTGGTGGACATCATCAGCACACGTGCTTCTAGTTGTGCTTCAACTGATAATGGCACGTGAACAGCCATTTGGTCACCATCGAAATCAGCATTAAAAACCGTACAAACCAACGGGTGTAACTGAATCGCTTTACCTTCAACCAATATTGGCTCAAAAGCCTGGATACCAAGTCGATGCAATGTCGGCGCACGATTTAATAAAATCGGATGTTCTTGAACAACTTCTTCGAGAATATCCCAGACTTCGGGACCTTCCCGCTCAACAACTTTTTTTGCGGCTTTAATGGTTGTGACCAAGCCACGGAGTTGCAGTTTGCTAAAGATAAATGGTTTGAATAATTCCAACGCCATTTTTTTGGGAAGGCCGCACTGGTGTAATTTAAGTGTTGGTCCAACCACAATAACCGAGCGTCCAGAATAATCAACACGCTTACCTAATAGATTTTGGCGAAAACGACCTTGTTTACCTTTAATCATGTCTGCCAAGGATTTTAATGGTCGCTTGGTAGTGCCAGTGATAGCACGGCCTCGTCGACCATTATCCAGTAAAGCATCCACAGACTCTTGTAGCATGCGCTTTTCGTTGCGCACAATAATGTCAGGTGCGTTCAAATCCAGTAATCGTTTTAAACGATTGTTGCGGTTAATTACTCGACGATACAGATCGTTCAAGTCTGAGGTTGCAAAACGTCCACCATCAAGAGGAACTAATGGTCTGAGTTCGGGTGGAAGTACTGGCAACACCGTCAGAATCATCCACTCAGGCCGGTTGTTAGAACTTACCAGCGACTCAATAAGCTTAATCCGTTTGGTGAGTTTTTTACGTTTTGTTTCAGAATTGGTATTCGACAAGTCCTCACGTATAGTGGCCATTTCCTTTTTCAAGTCCATTGACTTGAGCAAATGATAGACCGCTTCAGCGCCCATCATTGCGGTGAATTCATCACCATATTCCTCGACTTTTTCGAGATATTCCTCTTCTTTTAGTAATTGTCCAGCTTCTAAATCCTGAACTGCATGAGGATCAGTGACAACAAATGATTCGAAATAGAGTATTCGTTCAACTTCGCGTAGCGTCATATCAAGTAATAACGCAATTCGCGATGGTAATGATTTCAAAAACCAGATATGCGCAACAGGGCTGGCAAGATCAATATGTCCCATACGTTCACGACGGACATTAGAGAGTGTGACTTCAACACCACATTTCTCACAGATAACGCCGCGATGTTTCAGGCGTTTATATTTGCCACACAAGCACTCATAATCGCTGACAGGGCCAAATGTTTTGGCACAAAACAAGCCATCTCGTTCTGGTTTGAATGTACGATAATTAATGGTTTCCGGCTTTTTTACTTCACCATAAGACCAGGAGCGAATCATACTGGGTGATGCCAATCCAATCTGGATAACATCAAATTCTTCGTTCTTGATCTGGCGCTTAAAAAAGTTGAGTAGATTTTTCAATGATCTATCCCCTGCAAAATGAATTCTATCTGATTAATGTAACAGTCTCGAATAACGTCACATTAATGACTCCGGAACATGAATACAAAACTTATTGAGAT
>JAZGEP010000199.1:0-11580 GCA_036478815.1 Methylococcales bacterium | reverse complement strand
ATTTCAAATGCTTCACACGTTTGCCTGACCAAATCTCTTACACGCAGGCTCACATCGCCTTGTAATATTTGGTATCTATATTTTGTCACCCAAACAAAATGATATTCGATGTTGTAAACTGTATGGCTGCCATAACGATAATCCATCTAGCAATTATAACATTTGGGATAAATCTGTTCGCCTGAAAGGCGAAGGTTTTAACCTTATGCATGGAAAATAAAAGAAACAGGACGCGTTTTATAACTTCTGTTCTGTTTACAGGGCTGTCGTCGAACCCAATCTCTGATACCTTTAAAAGAGTTAGACAATTCAAAGGAGTGCGATGCATATTTAACGCCTGAGTGTCGGAAATCACTTTACATATAACAGATTCATCCTCTCCAATATGACGTTCATCGTTATATCCAGTTACAAGAGTTCTTATTTTGTCACGCGAAAGAGACCAGATATATAATGTATCTAGTTTTCTATCAAAATCTAAGGATATAACTTCATTCATAACCTGAATATCATCAATCGACTGCATTATAACAACAGGTATATCTGTGTATTTTTCTACAATCTTTTTAAGTATTTTTATTGCTGAACTATCTTGCGCAACCCATGAGTCAAGAACAATGCACTGTATATCAGAAATATTTAAATCAAGCAGTTCCAACTCACTTTTAATTGCTTTATCGATTGTATGATTCTTTAGTTTTTTTGCATTCAAATACATCCATAATCTATTTTTCATCCATGCTTTTTTAACCAAATAATATGCCAAACATGTTTGGCCAAATTGTGGAGGTGCCTGAATAATTATGGATCTAGGGTTTAATGTAAGCTCCGTCAAATCTTCAGGCTCAATATCTTCATCACATTTTACATCTTCAGCACATGACATCAATGTCGGTTCTACCCATACTCGTGGTTGCGATGAAAAAGATTTAAGGGCCTCATCTAACCTTTGACTAAATATTCTATTGATTACACTTTTATTTTCACTATTCTCCACTGCATCCTTTGGGGCAGTATCAGCACTTTTCTTGATATGCACAACTCCATCTTCTCCATCAGTGAAATTAACACCCTTAGTAAAGTTTCTTCTCTTTGTCCATTGCCTATACGTGACATTCTCTATTTTTCCATTATCATTAATATCGATTATTGAGTAGCCTAAATCATCATTTTTATTTGTAAACAATGCAGGCGCACAGCAAGTCATCAAGGATCCATTATCACTCGAATGATATATAGTCTGATCGTGTGTATGACCCGACAAGCATAAACTGAAATCACTTTCTAAAATAGTACGTAACTCTTTTTTCGACCAATCTTCTAACCATTCAATTGGGTGATGCATTATTAAAATCTTACAAGGCAGGTTATTTTGTCTACTCCATTCAACTAGTTTCCTTGTGTTAATCATTAATACATCCTTGTCATCACCGCTTTCAGCACAGGAACTAATAGCTGTATTCAAACAATAAACACCTATTGATTCATTAAGTGCGTGCCCTGTGCCACAGTACAAATCATTAACCACCCCCATTTTTGAGAACTTCTTTTCAAATACCCCATAATTTGTAAATTTTTTTTGAAAAACATTCTTAGATTTTGCCGTGTAATCATTAAATTCTTTTTCTGTTGTTAATTGTGAAATTACGCCATTATGTTCTACATTGTTTTCAATAACATCTTTCCTTGATACGTCATGATTCCCAGGTACACATATCCTATTGTCAATCCCAACGCCTATATCGTTTAAGGCTTTATCAAAAACATCAATAAACTCTTCATATAAATTAGAATTTTCACCAGCAAGCACAATATCACCAGAAAAAACAACATATATATCCTTTACATCTTGATCAATTAATTGCTTTTTTAAGTCGACGAACAAACCATCTAACACAACCCCTTGATTTTCCTGCCAGTTGCTGCGATAGTGAATATCAGATAAGTGAATAACTTTTTTCATGTAACTCTCAAAAAAATATTTTTGTTAAAGCAATCTATAGGATTTTATTCAATTGAATTATTATTTGAATAATATTACAGATAAAACCAATACCGCCCATTTAATGCAAGGATTTTTACCATTATCATTTTCACTTATAATAAGTGATTCTCTAGATCTGGCCATCCTACCTTTTGTCTGTTTCAATTAACAATGATCATCTTTCAATCCCTGTTGCCCTAAACTGGATAACATGTCAATTACACATGATAAACGTCTCCGGATGACATCAAGTGTAAACACAATTACAGCTCTTAGGATCAAAGTGGCATTAGAACAAAATAACGACCAGATTAAAATGTGAATATTACCGTGCTTTTATTGAGTTGATATGGTAAACCACTTATCAGCGCTGTTAAAAATATCGAATAATTAGAGGATATCTCAATATTGTAGTAGCATTAATCCTCCTCGGTAACCGTCTGCTTTTGCCCAGGCTGATGATATAAACGCCTGCCTTTCCAACACACTCGAATTCGCACACAATATTCAGACAACAAAATCAAATCTGAGAAACAGCTACTAATACAATCAGCGTAGGCTGGTGAGTCACAACGCTATCCTGCGTTCGCATGTATGAGGCGGATTCATTGCCGGAAGGCACGACGATTATTCTACTAAACTAGAATCGGTTTCATTGTCTGGAAAAGCGCGTTAGAATTTCTAGCCATTATTCATTATCCGTTGGTGACAATGATCAAACAAACGAAAACGATGCTAGCACTTCCATTCGAGGATCTTTTATCGGGACTCGATAACTGCTTTTCCAAATTCTCTGCTTTATATATAGCAGCAGCAATCATATCTTTTCTGGTTTCTTGGTGGGTTTATGTCCCGCTACATGAACTAGGGCACGCATTAGGCTGTATTTTGGGAGGAGGAACTGTAAGCAAGCTTGAGATAAGCCCTATGTATGGGGCAGCATTGCTTAAGGAAATCTTTCCATTCGTTTCTGTTGGTTCTGAATATGCTGGACAATTGACGGGTTTTGATACAAAAGGGAACGATTTAATTTACCTCCTGACCGTTTTTCTTCCATTTCTATTAACGATTTTTATCGGGGTTCCGTTACTCAGGTCAGTAAAGAGTTCAGCGCCTCTTACAGCTGAGGTCAAGTTAGGTTTGGGTTTTCCTATCGCTTTTGCGCCTTTTATTTCTTTCTCAGGGGATTATTACGAGATGGGATCTATCATAATCTCCAAGATTGCAAACCTTATTTCACCAGCCATCGAAATTATAAGATGGAGAAGTGATGATGTCTTTAAACTTGCAGAAGAACTCTTTTTTAGTGGAAATGTTTACGGGATTACAGATGTTGTAGGAGTAACAGTGTCTTTTCTACTTGGTATTATTCTCATTTATATTACTTACATGCTTGGTGTAGCCTGGAGCAATCTTATTTTAGGCTCTAGTCCACACATTACACAGTCAGAATAATCCGTAGTATTTTTTAATTCGTTATCGAGCCTGAGAAACTGCGTCTCCTGGCGCATGTAAATCCTCTAGTTGCCATCTGGGTTGCGCTTTGATTGCCAGATTATCCGTTTCTCCTGCCATTAAGCGGTGACAACCAGCCAAAGCGATCATTGCAGCATTATCTGTACAGTATTCTGCACCTGGGAAAAACAGTTGAGTTGATTCCTTTTGCGCCATTATTTGCAAGCGTTCCCGAATTCTGACATTGGCGCTGACACCTCCGGCAACCACCAGTCGTTTGATCCCTGTTTGGCGAATTGCACGTCCACATTTAATCGCCATTGTATCAGCGACAGCTTCCTGAAATGCATGGGCAATATCTGCTTTGCTTTGCTCATCATCTCCTAGTTGTTGATAACAGTTGACAGCAAAGGTTTTTAACCCGCTAAAGCTGAAATCAAGTCCTGGGCGGTTTGTCATCGGTCGTGGAAATATCAACCGCTTTGGAGTGCCTGATTGAGCCAGTTTTGCCAGTTGTGGTCCTCCGGGATAACTTAAGCCGAGTAATTTTGCGGTTTTATCAAATGCTTCACCGACAGCATCATCGACAGATTCTCCTAAAATTTGATAAACACCGATTGCTTGTGCATCCACCAGCAAGGTATGTCCGCCAGAGATTAATAACGCTAAAAATGGAAACGCGGGTGGGTTGTCTTCCAGCATTGGTGCCAGTAAATGGCCTTCCATGTGATTGATCGCTATTGAAGGGATTGACCACGCCCATGCCAGACTTCTTGCCAGCGCAGAACCGACCATTAACGCTCCAATTAATCCTGGACCGGCTGTGTAGGCAATACCATCAATATCGCTATGTTTAAGATCAGCCTGAGCCAGAACCTGCTCGATCAGTGGTAACAATTTGCGAATATGATCACGCGATGCCAATTCCGGCACCACACCTCCGTATTCTGCGTGGAGTGCTGCCTGAGAATAAATAACATGTGCTAGCAATCCTTTTGTGGAATGGTAGATTGCAACAGCTGTTTCATCACACGAGGTTTCGATAGCCAGTATTTTCATTCTGAATGATAGATTGATGATTAATTGGTTGATCTGATGCGCCGGAAACTGGCAAATTTAGGAAGTCCATTTTTAGTGGTTCCTGTATATTGATAGGTGACTAATGATCCGATTGGCGGAGGATTACTGCGTTGCGCATCACTAAATCCTGTTCCAATACGAAATTGAATGCCATTCTCTGTTTCCACTAATAAGGCACCAAGCATATTGTGATATTTGCCTTTTCCTGGCAAATGGGCAATCACTGTCGCTTCTGCATCCTCAAAGCGTTTAACTTTCAGCACATCATTGGTTCTACCAGCCCGGTACTGTACATTACCATGATGCAACATTAAGCCTTCACCTTTGGCTGCGATGACCTGATCCAGTTGGCGCATCAGTGCGGCATGACTGTCTACACGTGTTTGCTTGATCAATTGAAGATAAGGGTGGTTGCCATCACCCAATAACTTCTGTAGTTCCATCAAACGTGTTGTGAATATAGCTGTAGATGCTGGCAAATCAAAAACCATGTATTTGACTTGTCTCCATTCGGCATCAACAGGATTATGTTTACGAACTGTGCTGACAAGCTGCTCAAAAGTCCCTCGACCAATCCATAATTCTCCATCCAGAGGTTGGCTGGGAAAGTGGCGGGTAAACCAGTCCGGGGCATGATAAATATTGCCTTGTTTTGAAAGCAGTTGTTGACCGTCCCAGTAAGCGCGTACCCCATCCAGTTTTTCACTCACCCAATAAGCAGTTAAATCTTGTTGTGGGTGATAGACTCGGGCGAGAGCCAGTCTCGGTGGGGTGCGATGAACGGGTGTTTCGACCGATTCAACCAACACATCAGCGTAGGCATTCTGGAGGCAAAAAACCAGAAGAAATACCGATAACGGTCTATTAAATACTCTGCATATACTCAGCACCGCTACAAAGTGTGAAAATCTAATGCGTCTCATTCGTTCAAGAGCAAGGCGTAACGACAAGTCATAGCGCCGAAACTATGGCGAGGAGTTATCATGCAGCGATTGAGTAAATGAGGCGTAGTGGAATTCATAATTTGTAGCGGTGCTGAGTATATATACTCTCCGCACATGAAAAGCCAGCATTCATGATGCGAACTTTTTCGCGGATAGCTGCGTTGGAAACCCTTGCTGTGAAATGACTACAGCCAAGGTTTTCCGCCTTACTCTCCACAAAAAATCACTTGCCCTAAATGCTAAATTTTCATGTGCGAAGAGTCTATGTTGTTTTGTTTGAACAATCACACTGTCATCAATAAAGTGATAATGGCAATGATCTTGATTAAAGGGCTTATTGTAGACACAATCGCGTTCCGATAGAGATCTGGCATCGACTGCTCTGCAGTCGACTGATTCCAGCCTGTTGGCAAATTAGCTGCTGACCAGAAATACTCAAAATAACGTTTTACAAACAGCCAGCCCTCACCACCGATCAGTGCTGCCAGCCCAATCAACAAACCGCTCACACCAACGCCAATGGTTAAGCCATTGACTAGTTTGTCGCTGAAGGTCAATGCGATCAGTATGGAGATGATTATTGGTGTCAGGACAGGCAACAATAATTGACGTTGGCAACGTTTGGTCAGTATGGAAATGGCGTGATGACTTGAACTGAGTGTTTGAGAACTGCCTGCTACGCGACTGACTGCCTTGATGATCAATGCGCAAAACCAGAACGTCATCATCACTCCGATAACAATACCAACTAAACACTGTATGTTGAAAAAGGAGAATCCTGCATTATCAGAAACCAGTATGGACGATGTCAGCACAAGAATCAGCGCTACCATTACTGACGCTGCCAAGGTATAGGTTTGAGAAACTGCTTTTGCTATTGATCCAAGTTGTTGTTGCTGTGCGACCTGGTTTGTTTCGAATGTCTGAGAGTGCCGAGCATCAATCAATCGACTAAAGGTTGAAATAGCAACCATCATAGCGCTAAGTGAAAGCAGAGAAATCACAGCTATTTCTATCCCGATTAATCCAGCGACTTGATAAGCTAAGTAGAGACCAATAACGATTATTGCATAAACAATGGCGACTGAATATTTAGAAGGTTTTGGCGTATTGGTTGCTGGCTGAATTGCTTTGTGCTGATAACTGGTAACCGCACTTAATGTGACCGCTAGAAACAGTCCTATTAGTACCGACTGATAAAGAGCCATATTCGATAAACCAGCTTGCTCAGATAATTGTGTCTGGTCAAACATCCACCAGGTAATCGGCAACAATAGTATTGCATTGAGCATTGCTGAAACAATCAACAAGCGCCTTAACAGAAGCGCTGGCTTGATATCAGCTCTCAAGCGTTGAAGCACCTGCAAGACAACCATAACACTGATGATAGCAACAGCCATAATCACCATTGGATAGACGACTAATTGATCAATCGAGACGTAGATTCTATTGAATATTAATGTAGTAGCAAGGGCGGCAACGATTGTTGCGAATAAATCAGTGATAACAGCGGTGCAATCGCTAATATGTTCTGCAATTGTCTGAATCATATTAACAGGTTGAGATGACAAGCTGTTCACGCTATTGTCAGAAGTATTATCACGGCCGGCTGCAATACTCGATTGTGTAAAGATAGCAGCACTCACACTCACCAAAAAAGCAACAGAAGCCGCACCTGAAGCCAAACCAGCGAGCACTGCAAATATGGTATCTGTTTGACTGGCAACTAACAGTGTGTAGTAGAGTGCCAAGGAAAACAACGCTGTTCCTGCAACCAATAAACCACTCAAGACGCCACTGCTCAATGCCAGCTGGGTTGCCGTTAAGAGACTGTGGCCTGTAGCACTCAGTGAGACCGAACGCGTACTCAACGTTAGATTAAATCCCAGATAACCCACAAGTTCCGAGAGCAGCACACCGATAAGAAAACCTATCGCTGTCGCCCAATTAATTGTCAGTCCAATTAGCACAGCGAAGCAAACGCTTACCCAGATAATATTTTTATACAGATTAAACAGGAAAAGCTGCGCACCACTGCGTATTCTTTCAGATGCTTGGCGAAGACTGCCATCACCTGATGGCTGTGATGTCAACCAGTCATATGTTAATAAAGCGGCGAAACCACTAATAACAGCACAAAGAATTGAAAAGGTTATACTCCAACCAGCGACAAAACCAATAACAATCAATAAGGCAGCTCCAATAATTGTTATATTCCGATAGTGTTGCTCGGCTGTTAAATCACCAGGAAGATAGTCAAAAAGGGTCAGAAAACGATTAAGCATGAGGAATTACCACCAGGTTTGTTGTTATTTGTAGTGTCCAATTGGTATGAATTTTACAATGTCAGGCTTGTTGCAAGGGTCAAAATCGCGACGCTTTTAGATACCCGTTGGAGCGTTATTATAGATATGTTTTAACGTAGGGTAAGAATATTCGTAGACCTATTATGGCAGCGCCAATGGCACTGATCAACACCGCACCTGCAGCCACATCTTTTGATTTTTTTACTAACGGGTGGAATTCTGGCGACGCTACATCACATAAAAATTCAAAAGCTGTATTGAATGCCTCTGCAACCCAAACTGAGATAATAGCTAAGGTTAAACAACACCATTCCGTTGTGCTAATCTGGAAAAACGACCCTATTGAAACAACACTAATAGTCACGATAACATGAACCCGAGCATTGTGCTGTCCCATGAGCATCTCACTGACGCCATCAATTGCATGTCTTATACTTCGTATCCTGCCAGTAACAGAAAAAGCCTCTGAATTATCATTCGTCATGTATATTTCCAGCTACAATAAAAGAACAGGTTGAATGATAAAACCCCCAGAACTAGAGCTTATTGCACGCATAGATGGGTTTGCGCATTCTACAATCGATTATCGCTAGTAGTCTTTCAATGTGATATTGACGGGTAAAGGGAGTTGGGAAGTGGTTAGCGGCTAGGCACACGAGAACAGGACTCGCAGGCTAATCCAAACGAGTACAACACGCAGACGACCATTTATCGGCTTTCTATACCTGTCAATATCACATAGAAAGACGACTAGAAATTGAATGGAATAACTTCGATAACTGACTTGTCTTATTATCTATTTTCTATGTTACCAAAACTGTCACATAGTTCACTTGCGCCTGTTTCTGAGTCTTGAAAACCGCTAGTGATTTGACAAAAAAATAGCCTACGTCAGTTGTCGATGTTATTACAAGCACGTTCCTTCACATTGACGAAGAGTATAACTTAAATCAACAACGTACAAATAATACTGACATGAACTATTTGCAACAACAAATACTTTTCTTCCAATCTTTATGGAAGGATTTTGTTGATGCCCAATGCTTACAATTGGCAGCATCACTTTCATATACTACATTACTGTCAATCGTTCCGCTGATGGCAGTCTCTGTTGGAATATTAATGGCATTCCCGGTCTTTGAAACCTTGAATGACAAGCTACAAGAATTTATTTTTGCTAACTTTGTTCCCAATTCAGGCACAGTGATTCAAGATTATCTATCATCCTTCACTGACAAAGCCCGGCAACTGACTTTAACTGGAATCGTATTCTTGCTGTTAACTGCTTTGATGATGATATCAACCATAGAAACCGGGCTGAATTCGATCTGGCGCGCGTCATCTGACCGCTCAGTGCTGGAGCGCTTCGTCATGTATTGGGCAGTATTAACGCTCGGTCCAATAATGATGGGTGGTGGCTTGATTGTAACTTCATACATCATGTCAGTACCACTGTTATCGCAAACTGCCAATACGATTGAAGCCTCGCTGGGTTTTCTAAAACTGATACCCTTGTTTCTGGAAATATTTAGCTTCACTTTATTGTATTGGTTGGTACCCAATGTCCGCGTCCAGTTTCGTTATGCAATCATCGGTGGTGTTTTTGCAACATTGTTATTTGAAATAGCCAAGCAGGGTTTCGCCTGGTACACACGCACTTTTCCCACATATCAAACTGTTTATGGTGCACTTGCTGCAATACCAATTTTTCTGGTCTGGCTTTACCTGTCGTGGTTGGTAACATTGCTCGGTGCACAATTGACCTATACTCTGGAAAGACATGCCAGAGGATGGTTACACAAACATAAACATGATGAACACTACCAATTACTACCAACTTTGCATTGTTTGAAAAGCCTTTGGAAGGCGCAGCAAAGTGGTGAAATACTATCACTGCAAAGTATTAGCGATCAATCAGGCATTAGTGAAGCCACAACAGCTCGATTACTTGAACATTTATTTCAACACCAACTTGTCGCACGTGATGACAATAACCACTGGTTGCTAAGCCGAGATCTTGATGATCTTAGTATTTGGGATCTTTACACAATGAATCGTTGGAATTGGTCTAATGCTGATATTACGTACGGTGATGATCCCCTGTCCCTAGCCTTGAAACCTTATTTAATTGCCATGAATCAACAATTACAACAACAGTTATCTATTTCACTGGCAGATCTATTTAACACGTCAACAGCAGAACAACCAATGCTTTTGGCTTAAAAATTTGTTCAAAATCACGATCAATGCAAGAGACTCCGCTTGCAGCAACAGTGGACAAAAAACGCAGCATACTGATGCTCGCAATCAATAACCCACATTGTTTTGCTTGTCTTATTGCCTGTTTCTGATTTATAACCTCGTGTACTGCGCTTTATGTTGCACCATAAAGACAAACAAAAACCCTGGGTCAAATATTCGCTGTAAATAGTAGTCCATATTTCTCACCAAACGGTGAGATGATCGCGTAGCTATTTGGATTCACAAGAAATTTATGGAGGAATGGAATAACAGTGTGTATTTCCAGACTGCAGACTGAATAAAATTTATTTTCGATTAAAATGAGACGAATACTTGCTGTATTGAACGAATTTAATCGAAAAAAGGAGCCAAAATCCGCTTTTCCACAGTAGGCTATCAATTCTCGGACAGCCACCTATAGCCCCTGTGCGAAAAGTATAGATTGCCATGCCATTTTCTGAATGCGATACTTGCTGATTAGCAAATGATTGTTTAAAGCTTGACTGACGTCAATAAGAATGCCTATGCGTGATTTAGAAGTTTTTCCAGATGTATTTCCTGAACCCTACGCAAAAGACTGGGGTGAAGATCAATACGGTCCATGGGTTGAATTCGATTATAAAGGTGTTTTTCAGCGCTATCGCTGGAATGAACCCTGTACTTTTTTGATGGGATCACCGCAACAGGAAGCTCAACGCCATCCAGACGAGTTTCAACACCATGTCGAAATCTTGAAGGGATTCTGGATGGCTGAAACCACAGTGACTCAGGCACTTTGGGAGATTGTGATGGGCAATAATCCAAGCCGTTTTAAAAGTAGACAGCGGCCTGTGGAAAGAATCAGTTGGCATGATGTCCAACAATTTATTAATGAAATCAATAATTTCTCTGAAGCACTTTCAGTCCGGTTACCAACTGAAGCAGAATGGGAGTATGCTTGTCGCGCTGGGACCACAACTGCTTTTAGTTTTGGTGAATGCATTACAGCCGATATGGTTAATTTTGACAGCAATTATGCTTATATCGGAGCTGAAAAAGGGCTCTACAGAAAAACAACTGTAGAAGTCGGGAGCCTGCCGTGCAACGCCTGGGGATTATACGAAATGCACGGCAATGTTCTTGAATGGTGCGGTGATTGCTACCAAGAACCGGGGCCAAGAGCAGTCAATTCACAGATCATCGAAGCCTATCGCCCGCGAATATTACGCGGAGGTTCCTGGTTTACTGGTGGCAGAAGCGCTCGCTCAGCATGCCGAGACTACTTTGATCCAACCGAACAATTTGCATTTTTAGGATTTCGCCTAGTGTGTAACTAAGGAACGTGCATGGAATAACTTCAACAACAGACTTGTCTTTTTGTCCGTCTTCGGTATTGCAGCAACAGTTACATAATTCAGACAATAACCCTGTTGTTAATTGCCGCCTACTACACGAATGATTACTTTAGGAACGTGCATGGAATAACTTGAACAATTCACTTGTCTTTTTGCTCATCTTCGGTGTTGCGATAACAGTTACATCGCTCACTATGCGCCTGTTTTCGCGCCTTGAATATGAACAGTAATTTGAC
>JAZGEP010000198.1:0-7090 GCA_036478815.1 Methylococcales bacterium | reverse complement strand
GTAGTCTTTCAATGTGATATTGCCGTGTATAGAAAGTCGATAAATGGTTATCTGCGTTGTTGCACTCGTTTGGATTAGCCTGCTAGTCCTGCTCTCGTGCGCCTAGCAGCTAACCACTTCTCAACTCCCTATACCCGGTAATATCACATTGAAAGACTACTAGTTTGTCCAATCGCTGCGTTGAAAGTGCTCGTTTACGCCTGTAAAATCCGCGCTTTCGCTTTGCTCTTGAACAAACTAGAGGGCAAGCTGAGCAGTTACAGGTTACGCTGAGTAGTTACTTTTAATCTAATATTGTATCCCTTAATATCTTCAAGCTTCAAATCCAATGCGTGAAGAATCTAGCCATCAGGATGTGTCAGCATCGGAAACGATTGTAGCAATTGCAACACCACCCGGTAATGGTGGTGTTGGCGTATTGCGAATTTCTGGTAATAATCTCGATCAAATCGCACAATCCGTTCTGGGTTGTGTACCAGCTCCACGTCAAGCAAGCTTAATGTCATTTCTTGATGGTGATGGATCAACCATTGATCGTGGTTTGGCGATCTATTTCCCCGCACCTAACTCTTATACCGGCGAAAATGTTCTGGAACTACAAGCCCACGGTGGTCGTGTGCTGATGGGTTTATTGTTACACCGTGTTGTTGATTTAGGAGCAAGAATTGCTGAAGCAGGAGAATTTACTCGCCGTGCTTATTTAAATGGAAAGCTTGATCTTGCTCAGGCAGAAGCCGTTGCAGATCTAATTAGCTGCTCAAGTGAACACGCTGTGCGTTGTGCTCAGCGTTCACTAACAGGTGATTTTTCTATCAAAATTAATTCACTGGTCGATCAAACAATTGAATTAAGATGTCAAATTGAATCTTCAATTGATTTCAGTGATGAAGAGATCGATTTTCTCTCAGAATTGTTAGTAGAAAACAGAATCAATGTCTTGCTCTCCAACATAGAAAATATTCTTGATTCATCACGACAAGGTGCAGTTTTGCGTGAAGGTTTGACTGTAGTGATTGCGGGTCAAGCTAACACCGGTAAATCAACGTTGTTAAATCGTCTGGCCGGGCAAAATGTAGCAATTGTTAGTGATATCCCAGGGACAACGCGTGATACGCTAAAAGAACAAATTCACATCGATGGTCTACCATTGCATATCATCGATACAGCTGGCTTACGAAAAACCAATGATCCAGTTGAGCAAGAAGGCATTAAACGTGCAAAACTATCAATCCAAAATGCTGATTATGTGTTGTTGGTGATTGATGCACAACAGCAATCCAGTGATTACCTGGAAAATTTTATTGAATTAGCACAAATCCCGGTTATTCGTATTATTAATAAAAATGATTTGATTAGTGATCAAGCAAAAATTTTGGAAAAAGAACATGGTATAGAAATTTATTTATCGGCGAAAACGGGTGAAGGCATGGACTTGCTTTATCAATATCTAAAACAAAGTGTTGGTTTTGAAAGTACTGAAGATGTTTTTTTGGCTAGAAGCAGACATATTCAAGCGCTGGAAACAGCTCAACAGGGTTTGCTGTCAGCATTAGCTGTGATTACAACAAGCAGTGCAATCGAGTTGTTGGCGGAAGAACTCAGGCGTGTGCAAATTGCACTTTCACAAATAACTGGTGAGTTTGTCGCCGATGATTTACTCGGTGAAATTTTTTCCAGATTCTGTATCGGTAAATAATTAGTGTTTCGAGTTGGTTCTAACCCGCGTTACTCATATCATACAAACGTGCATGGAATAACTTGAACAATGATGGCACAGGATTTTTGCTCATCTTCGGTGTTGCGAAAACAGTTACATCGCTCACTATGCGCCTGTTTTCGCGCCTTGAATATGAACAGTAATTTGACAACAATGGCCTACGTCAATTGTTCAAGTTATTCCATGCACATTCCTAAGCGCGACAGATTGGGAAGTTGAAACTGATTGAAGGTTTTTGGTCATGATAGTTGCAGATAAGCTAGTGGTTGCCATATCTTCACGCGCATTATTTAACCTGGATGAATCACATCAGGTATTTGAGCAACAAGGTAAAAGTGCATTTTGTCACTACCAAATTGAGCATGAAGATGATGTACTTGAACCAGGTGTTGCGTTTCCCTTGGTAGAAAAACTGCTGTCGATTAACAGCATGGTTGATCAACCACCTGCTGTTGAAGTGATTTTGCTTTCCCGCAATAGTGCAGATACTGGCCTCAGGATTTTCAACTCAATCAAGCATCACCAGCTTGACATTACTCGCGCAGCATTTACCAGTGGTCGATCCCCGTATAGTTATGTTCCAGCATTTGGAACCCATCTTTTTTTATCCGCAGATGCTGAGGATGTTAAGAATGCATTGAATACCGGATATGCGGCGGCTACAATTTTAAGCAGTTCTCCAACCACCAGTGAGTCGAAACAATTACGTATTGCATTTGATGGTGATGCAGTGTTGTTCTCAGATGAGTCGGAACGCGTGTACAAAGAAGAAGGCTTGACTGCTTTTACCAAAAATGAACAGCAACAAGCCAACAAACCGCTAACAGGTGGTCCTTTTAAACCATTTTTATCCGCATTACAAGGTATTCAGGCGCAATTCGAGCCTGACCAGTCACCAATTCGTACTGCATTAGTCACTGCGCGTGCTGCACCTGCTCACGAACGCGTAGTGCGTACTTTTCGTGCTTGGGGAATACGTATTGATGAAGCGATGTTTCTGGGGGGCATGGATAAAACTGCTTTTTTGCAAGCGTTTGGAGCCGATATTTTTTTTGACGATCAAAAACATTGGTGCGAATCAGCAAGCAAACATGTTGCGACTGGTCATGTGCCACATGGGGTTGCTAATGAGAAATGAGTATGGTGTATTGAGTTGTTGAACAGCTTAAATCCTCGCTCCTCAGGAACGTGCATGGAATAACTTGAACAATGATGACGCAGGATTTTTGTTTCTGACGAAACCATCTCAAGAGGCGCATAGTTGGTCTACGCAACGATTGAGATGGTTTCGTCAGGAGCAAAAAGACCAGCCAGAATGTTCAAGTTATTTCATGCACACTCCTTAGCAGCTACGCTCACTGTAAAGTTTTCGATTGCTTTCCCTGTATTTCCCGCACCAGTTTAGGCACCTGATAACCTGGCAATAGGCCTTGTAATGTTTGATAGATGCCCTGTGCATCGCTGTCAGCCACTTCAAAATGACTGGTACCACTGGTTTTGTCCAGCAGATGCAAATAATAGGGAGTAACGCCAGCATCAAACAACGCTTCACTCAAAGTAGCCAGCGTGTGTGCATCATCATTCACTCCGCGCAATAGTACGCTTTGATTGAGTAATCGAACGTTTGCAAGCACTAACTGATTGAGAGCATCAGTGACATCCGCTGATTGCAATTCATTCGCATGGTTGGCATGAGTCACTAATATGGTCTGCAAACGGGTTTTCGCTAACAGCTGCAACAAACCATTATCAATACGGGATGGTAATGTTACCGGAACACGACTATGAATGCGCAGTCGTTTCAGGTGCGGAATTGCTTCCAGACTGTTGATGAGTTGTGCCAGTCTTCGATTAGTGAGAATCAGCGGATCACCTCCACTAAGGATGACTTCTTTGATTTCAGTGTGTTGAGCAATGTATGTTAACGCTTGCTGTTGCTGCCGTGGACTGATCTGATTCTGCTGATAAGGGAATTCACGACGGAAACAATAGCGACAATGTATTGGACAAGCACCGCTGGTAATTAATAACACTCTGCCATAGTACTTATGCAGCAAGCCGGGTGTTGCCAGTGCTTGAATATCTCCAACCGGATTGGTGCTGAAACCAGGTATCGATTTTAGTTCCTGTTCTGACGGCATCACTTGCAGAAATAAAGGGTCGTTTGGATTACCTTTCTGCATACGTTGGGCATAGCTGACAGGAACCAGTAGACTAAAACTATCTGTTGCCAGATTAATATCAAACAGTTGATTGATAACACTTGTATCCAGTTCTAAGTAGTGCAGTAATTGTTGTGGTTGCGTAAATGCTGTTGCCAATTCCTGCTGCCAGGTCAATGGAACATTATTTGTGGGAACAGATTGTAGTGGTTTCTGTGGCAAACTATTGACCTGATAAACAATGGTGATAGAGTAAATCAACTACTCAGCATATCCGTAATTGCTCAGATTGCCCTCTATTTTGTTCAAGAGCAAGGCGAAAGAGCGCAGTTTATTAGATGCGAGCATGGAATAACTTGAACAATTGACGTAGGATTTTTGTTCATATTCAAGGCGCGAAAACAGGTACATAGTGAGCTATGTACCTGTTTTCGCAACACCGAAGATGAGCAAAAATCCTACGTCAATTGTTCAAGTTATTCCATACACGTTTGTATAAATGAGCACTTTCAACATAGCTATTGAACAAAATAGAGGACAAGCTGAGTAATTGACTCATCTTTAACGTTAACGAGAACCAACATGGCAACTTATAGTACCAACGAATTCAAGGCTGGATTAAAAATAATGTTAGATAACGACCCGTATAACATTATTGAGAATGAATTTGTCAAACCAGGAAAAGGCCAGGCTTTCAGCCGGGTCAAGGTGCGTAATTTGAAAAACGGACGTGTCATTGAACGTACATTTAAATCTGGAGAAACAGTGGAAGGTGCGGATGTTATGGAAACAGATATGCAATATCTGTTTAGCGATGCTGGCACATATACGTTTATGCATCCCGAAACCTATGAACAATATGTAGCGGATGCGTCCGCAGTAGACAGTGCCGCGAAATGGCTAAAAGAGCAAGATACTTGTGTGGTGACGCTGTGGAATGATTCTCCGTTGTCAGTTGCTGCACCAAACTTTGTTGAATTAAAAATTGCAGAAACCGATCCTGGTTTGCGCGGAGATACCTCAGGTGGAGGCGGCAAGCCTGCAACATTGGAAACTGGAGCGGTGGTGCGCGTACCATTGTTTGTTCAGGAAGGTGAAGTGATCAAAGTCGATACACGTACTGAGGAATACGTGTCGCGTGTTAAAGGCTAAGGAACGTGCATGGAATAACTTAAACACTGATGGCGCAGGATTTTTGTTGCTGACGAAACGATCTCAAGAGGCGCATAATTGTTCTACGCAACGATTGAGATCGTGTAACTTGTCAGCTTACCTCTATTTTGTCCAATAACTGCGTTGAAAGTGCTCATTGATACCTATAAACTCCGCGCTTTCACCTTGCTCTTGAACAAACTAGAGGGCAATCTGAGCAGTTACAGATTATGCGTGTTACGAGATCGTTAGTCAGGAGCAAAAAAACCAGCCAGAATGTTCAAGTTATTTCATGCACGTTCCTAAATCAGCTTACGATTGGCAACCAGCGTGTTCGCTGAATGTGTTGCAGTTAAGAGCACAAATGTTATCGCAACTGCGGGTTTTTTTTGCACAAAGAAACGTGCTTGAAGTGGAGACCCCTGCTCTTTATCCGTATGCCAACCCTGATCCAATGATTGAGGGGTTTGAGGTATCAAAGACACAACATCATTCAGACCGTTTGCATTTACAGACCTCACCAGAATTTGCCATGAAGCGGCTGCTTGCAGCTGGCAGCGGAGCCATTTACCAAATCTGTCGAGCCTATCGACAAAGTGAATCAGGGCGTTATCACAACCCCGAATTTACCATTCTCGAATGGTATCGTCCTGGCTATACTCTGCATCAGCTCATGGCAGAAGTGGAAGACTTGCTGGTTCAGGTGTTACCGGAATCTTGCTTGCAACACCAAGTTGTCTATGTAACTTACCAAGCAGTGTTTAGTAAAGCTGTCGGAATAGATCCGCTATCCGCTTCCATAAACGATTTTATCATTGCTGCAGAAACACATGGTTATTCTGAGGCGCAGATGATTTGTGCGGATAATCAATCAGCGTGGCTGGATTTTATGTTTTCCCATGTGGTTCAGCCGAATCTCCCGCAACAGCGCATTGTCTTTGTCTACAACTATCCAGCATGTCAGTCAGCATTAGCAAGGTTACATCCACAACAGCCTGAGGTTGCTGAGCGTGTGGAAGTGTTTATTAACAGTGTTGAATTAGGCAACGGCTTTCAGGAATTAACAGACTCAGAGGAACAACGTCAGCGTTTTATTCTACAACAGAGAGAAAGAACAGAGCATGGCATGACTGTACCAAGTCTTGATGAAGATTTTCTGGCTGCATTGGATGCCGGAATCCCTGAAACAGCCGGGATTGCAATCGGCCTCGATCGCTTATTGATGTTAGCATGCAGCGCGGATAATATTGGCCAGGTATTGACGTTCCCGCTGAAATAGCTGAAACCACGAAAACAGTGCTCAACATCTCAAATAGATTTTGAGCACTGTTTTTCAGTTAGCTTTAACGATGTCTTTGCGTTTTCTATCCACGAAAAATACAACTGCGATAATTAACACGCCAGTGAAGTATAGAATCCACATAGAATGATCAGCATAAGCCATCACGACAGCCGCCAGTCCCAGATAATTTCCGATCAACCCAAAGCGCCACCCGATTCGGATACCGTCGAGATAAGTTGCTAATGAGAGAATTAACAAAAACATCAACCCAGCACTATAGTGGGTAAGAGACCCTGCATGAACAATGAGCAGGACGCCAAATAATGCCAAAATTGCACCAAGCCAATGCAGAGATTGCTCTACCAGGATTTTCTTAATGACAGAACCCCGTTGCTTGGACTGCGCTATGCTGATGAGCATTGCTGATATCGCAAAAACAAAAATCATCACCATCCAATATAGATAGCCATCGATATCAGCTGCTGCTATGTTACTAATATAAATACCGACCATGGTAAATATAATCAGTACTAGTAAAACAAAGTCTTCGAGCAGATGCCGCTTGGAAGGCAGTTGAACAGATTGATTGGCTTCTTGACTATTCATGCGCACACTCTCCCCAGTTGAATGTAAGCTTGCTGTCAACACTAGTAGTCTTTCAATGTGATATTGCCGGGTATAGAAAGCCGATAAATGGTCATCTGCGTTGTTGCACTCGTTTGGATTAGCCTGCTAGTCCTGCTCTCGTGCGCCTAGCAGCTAACCACTTCTCAACTC
>JAZGEP010000197.1:0-23504 GCA_036478815.1 Methylococcales bacterium | reverse complement strand
TAGTCGTCAAACCATTTGGACGTAAAGGCAATAATGTAACAACACGTGATTTTGACTGTGGTGCCATTCGCTTCCATATGGGAATGGAACCAGTAGAGATTGTAGGAAAAGATAATGATCACGATGGTGATGGTGTTAAAAATGAAGTCACCATTGCTGAGATGTCTGCATTAGCGATTTTTAGCACAACCACGCCTAGACCAGTTGAAGACGAATATACTGGCAATGGAGCAAAGGTATTTGCAGAGGTTGGTTGTAATAATTGCCATGTTCCTGTCATGAAAACCAAAGGTCACATTCTGCCTTACCAACAGCCAGAACAACCACAGAAACCATTTAGTAAGCACAATACATACTATAAAGTCGACTTGGTCAATTCTCCTGCTGGTTTTGAAGTAGACCCTGACAATAGTAAAGGTATGTTAGTCAAGCTGTTTTCAGATCTTAAACGCTATGATATGGGGCCAAGACTTCAGGAATCGCTGGCGATTATGAATGATATGGAAAACAGAACGTTTGTAACTGCTCGTCTTTGGGGGGTTGCAGATACAGCGCCTTACCTGCATGATGGCCGGGCTACTACATTAACCGAAGCAATTGAATGGCATGGTGGCGATGCGCAACAAGAAAGAGACAAATTTGTTGCACTCAGTGACAGTAAAAAAATAGCCTTGCTTGATTATTTACGTACACTGCACGCTCCAGCACCGGAATCGTTGAAGATCGAGTAATCACAAGGTTCTATCCCTTTTGATTTCTTAGGTTATATTTTCGCAGAAACAGTTACATAGCTCACTATGTACTTGTTTCTGCAACACAGAGGATGGTTAAAAGACAAGTCAGTAGTTGACGTTCCTTCATGCACCTTCCGAAGCTATGTGTTTGTGTCAACAGTTTCAGAAGGAAAAAATATTTTGACGATGGTTCCACGCTCAGGGTTTGTATTGATCGAAATAGTGCCTTGATGCAGACTGACAATTTCTCGCACCAAACTGAGCCCAAGCCCTGAACTTTTACGACCGCTTAGCGGACGTTTTAATGAGTAAAAGCGCTCAAATATGCGTTCACGCGCATAGTCGGGAATCCCGGAGCCTTGATCAATAACCTCAAAGCGCACGCCATCCGTTTGCTTGTATACGCCAAGCTCAATATTATCACCCGGTGCACTGAAATCAATGGCGTTCTGGATCACATTCATCAATGCCTGGCGAATCAAGTTTGATTCCCCATATAGGCTGCAATGAGTGTCTGCTTGCACAATCAATTCAATATTTTTTACCATCAGTAACGGCGTCAGCACTTTCTCAATATCTTCAAGTATTTCTGAAACAGCAATCAAGTCTGCTGAATTAATATATTTGCGCGATTCCAACGACACCAGCTGTAACAGATTATCCACAATCTGGCTAATTCGATCAGATTCTAGATATATATTCTCCAAAAAAGTGTGTCTTTGTTGCACGGAAAGATCTTCTTCGAGTAATTCAACTGCACCTCGAATTGCCGACACTGGACTTTTAATTTCATGGGTGAGCGTTTGCACATAATTTTCAACATAACGCTTTCCTTCTAACGCGTCTCGCATCTGCTCAAAGGCAACGCCCAATTCCTCCATTTCATTTGAACCCAAAGAAGGTCTTTTTACTCGTTTTCCATCTCTTACCGCTCTGGCATAATCGGTAAGTTTCTGGATTGGACGGGTCACCCATACCCCCAATAATAAGCCAATACCAATCAATGAAATACACACAACAGTTCCACCGATAATCAACTTTTGTTGTGCTGCCTGCGCAAATTCATCGGAGCTGTAAGTTGGTTTTCCGACTGAAAGCACCCCGATTAAATCATTATTACGAAGAATCGGTGATGCAATGTATAACATTCTCCTATTTTCATCATTTTCAATCACTGAAGTACGAGCACCATATTCTCCCTGCAAGGTCAGATACACATCATGCCACTGCGAATAATCTTGCCCTTCATCACGCCCTTGATTGGAATCAAAAATAACGATCCCTGCACGATCAGTCATATACACATGCAAGTCGACATTGGATTTAAGCAAACCGAAAATTTGAGCGGAAAATACCTGCGATTCAACCTGTTCAAAGCTATCTCGAAACAAGGCAAGGTTAATCGTTCCATCGACCACCGATGTTGAGGCAATGGCAGCTAACACACGTGCGGCATCAACCAATGGCTCTTCAGTTGATTCCCGGTAACGTAATTCAATATCGTCAACTATAAAATCGATCAGAAAATAAAAACCGATACTGAACAGTAAGATAATTCCCAGGAATATTCGTCTGCGAATACTCATTCATTGTCCCGTAACGCATAACCAATTCCACGATGTGTTACTATCGAATCATCATTAGGGTGCACAGCTTTTAGTTTCTGGCGAATGGTTTTAATATGGGTATCCACAGTGCGTTCGAGACTGATACCTGAATATTCCCAGGCATGATGCATTAATTGATCGCGACTATACACTCGCCCCGGTGACTCCACTAATAATTTTAATAAGCGATACTCGGTTCTCGACAGCACCAAAGTCTGATTTCTATAACTAATCTGCAAGCGTACGTCATCAATTTCGAACAATACCGAGTTTTGATGATTCGCTACAATCGGTACTGCAATGTTTGATTTGGTTCTACGCAAGACTGCCTTGACCCGCGCGCTTAGTTCCCTTGGACTAAACGGTTTGGTCACATAATCATCTGCCCCAAGTTCCAAACCAACCACCCTGTCTATTTCACTGGATCGTGCTGTCAAAAAAATAATAGGCACTTCTGACTGATTGCGAATACACTTGGCAAGCTCTAAACCACTGATATCGGGTAAGCCAATATCCAGAATAATCAAATCATATCCACCTGTTTCGATTTCAATAAGCGCATCCTCGCCAGTTGCACACCATTTAGCCACAAAGCCTTCTGTTTCTAGCGCGAAACTGATGTTATCCACAATCGAAGGTTCATCTTCAATTATTAAGATTTTAATATCCATCAGTTTTCCACGTTACCAAGATTAATACTCCGTCAACATAGGATTGATAGGTAGGCGAAGTCGATAAGTCCATCTGTTGCGTTGCACTTTTAGATGACCCAGAACTCAAATATAGCGAGAACTAAAACATGCGGAGACAATTAATAGTGTTCAATAATAATGGCGGACTGTTGAGGAGCTGCATAAAACGGCTCGCAAATCAATAATGCGCCTATCGCTGCCAATTGATTGTCCATATAAACCAGTGGAATTCTATCCCGTTGCCAAGGAGGAATACCTGTTTCCTGGAAAATAGCCTTAAGACTTCGACGTCCATTTCTACTGGGTAGTCGGCACATTTCACCGCCGCTACGAAATCGTATGGTAATCTCAGATTGTTTCCAGGATTGTTCAGCGATCCCGCCAGTCAGGCTCTGAACCGCTCTGAGGTTGCCCAAGTTGACTGGCAAGCGCAATGAGGTGATGCCGTCCCATTGAATGCTGGTAGTCGTGTCGAATGATTGCTGGTGATGCAATATAAACAGTTGATGTCTATAACGTCGTATTTGATATTGCTTCCCTTCATTCTGCCATTTTACACTGGGTACACGTTCAGCACGGGCTTGTATGACTTCTTGTTTAATACGCTGCAGCATTTTGAAAGATGGCATGTTGAGCTGGTGGTTAGCGAACCATTCGCGCAACACCAGATTTTGCATTGTGTCTTCAAGTTCCAGCAACGCTGGAATCGACAATGTGTTGTCAGCGATAACAATCTGGGTTAATGTCTGTTTAGCAATCTCACGTAAAGTATTATCAGATTCCAGACAGATATGAGCATTTCTTGCCAGAGTGTTTTGTAATCCTGGCCAGCGTTGTTCCAGTTGTGGGATGATGTTCTGACGCAAATAATTTCGGTCATAATCTAGATGCTGGTTGCTTGGGTCTTCCACCCATTGCAGTGAGTGCTGTTCGGCAAATTGTTGTAGTTGCTCGCGTGACACCTCTAACAACGGCCTTGCGATCCAGCCATGACTAAACTCAACAGATGGGCGAATCCCGGCAAGACCAGTCATGCCACTGCCTCGAAATAAACGCAATAATACGGTTTCTGCTTGATCATTCAAGTGATGCGCAGTCAGCAAAACATCGTTATCACTGATTAACTGACTAAATACAGCGCGACGTGCATCGCGTGCTGCTTGTTCCGGGCTTTTCCCCTTGACTGGCTGAGCATTGACCGTTCTTACAACACAATCAATCGCCAACTCTGCACAGGTTAAAGTACAAAATTGTGCCCATTGCGCTGCATCAGATTGGAGTTGATGGTTAACATGGATGGCATGAAAGTGATAGTCAGGATTGACTGCCTTTAAGCGGGCACATAACTCCAGTAACACTCTGGAATCCAAGCCACCGCTTAGCGCGATCCAAAAGCGCCCTGCCCTTGGAAATCGCTCAAGTGTTTGTTGAAACCAGGCTGTGGAGAGTTGTTGCAACGGTTAACGACTCGGCAATGGCTAGAAGGAGGTTGTCCGAAAATAGATCCCTACTGCGGAAAAGCACATTTTGGCCCATTTTTCCGATTAAATTCGTTCAATACAACAAGTATTCGCCTCATTTAATCGAAACAAGTGGGCTCAAAACCACTTTCCCTCGCTACGGTTTCTATTCACGGACAGCCCCCTAGATGACTCTGAATAAAACATCTAAACAAACTGACTCAGAATATTCATGTACTTTCCCTATTTTGGCTTCATGGATAATTTGGATGTTGGCTTTTCAGTCTCCTCGGTATAAACACCATAATTGATCAATCGCTTATAGCGCTTTTCCAACATTTCATCAACTGACAGTTTGTCCAACATTCTCAAGCTCTTAAGCAATGCAGCTTTGAGGTTTTCAGCTGTCAGTTGAATATCCCGATGCGCAGCACCTAATGGTTCCTGGATGATATCGTCAATCAATTCGAGCTCTTTTAAACGCTCAGAAGTGATATTCATCGCCTCAGCAGCTAATTCCGCCTTGTCAGCATTTTTCCATAATATACTCGCACAACCTTCAGGTGATATCACAGAATACGTACTGTATTGCAACATTAACACACAATCACCAACACCGATCGCCAAAGCACCTCCAGAACCGCCTTCACCGATAACCGTACACACAATAGGCACTCGCAAACGCGACATTTCAAACAGGTTTCTGGCTATCGCCTCACTTTGGCCACGTTCCTCAGCATCAATCCCAGGGTAAGCGCCAGGCGTATCAATTAAAGTAATCACTGGTAAGCCAAAACGCTCGGCCATGGTCATCAATCGCAATGCTTTACGATAACCTTCAGGTCTGGGCATTCCAAAATTACGGCGAATTTTTTCTTTGGTATCACGTCCTTTCTGATGTCCAATCACCATCACCGCACGTCCATCCAGTCGCGCCAGCCCACCAACAATCGCTGCATCATCGGCAAATGCTCGATCACCATGTAATTCATGGAAATCATCAAAAATTGCCTCCAGATAGTCCAGCGAGTAAGGCCGCAGTGGATGGCGGGAGAGTTGCGAGATTTGCCATGCAGACAGTGACGAGAAAATCGAATTAGTCAGTTTTCGACTTTTGCCTTGTAGTGTGGAAATCTCTTCACTAATGTTAATCTCGTTATCGAAACCAACATTACTCAGCTCTTCTATTTTGGCTTCCAATTCAGCAATAGGTTGCTCAAAATTAAGAAAATGCTTGCGAAAATTTGCGTTTTCGTTTTTCGTATTACTCACGATTACCTCATAAATCACGACGATTACTTGAATACACAGCAACTATACCCAATTCCAGGCAAATGGTCATCCTGCAAAACAATTTTCAAGCCAGCATTTCTGATCAGTTGATAAAAAAATCACGTAGCTATTTGGATTCATTAGAATTTTATGAACGAGTGAAATAACAGGTCTATTCCAAATTGAATAAAATTTCTTGAGGATTCAAAGTGCGTGCGAGGGTGCATCAGGCTGGTGAAAAATGCGGGCTAGAAGTTAGAAATAGAAGAGCCTTGTTTTTTAGCTTGAAGCTGGGTAGATAATTCTAAGGAGTGAGGATTTAATAACTTCCGGAAGTTTGACGTAGAATTTTGGTTTCACAGGAGTGCTAATAAAGTAGGCGCATAGTGACTCTACGCAACGATTGAGATCGTTTGGTCAGGAGCAAAAAGACCAGCCAGAATGTTCAAGTTATTTCATGCACGTTTAAGTGGTAGTGGTGTATTATCGACTTGTTATTAATGTGCCTATTCCCTGATCAGTGAATAACTCTAACAGAACCGCATGTTCAATTGTGCCATCGATAATATGAACACTGGAAAGACCGCCTTTAAGAGCGTCGGTTGCGCAAGCGACTTTGGGTAACATACCTCCTGATATGGTTCCATCAGCAATCAGATTATCAATATCCGAGAGGGCCAAACCAGTCAACAGCTGTGCAGATTTATCGAGTATTCCTGCGGTGTTGGTGAGTAAAATTAACTTTTCAGCTTCCAAGACTTCAGCGATTTTACCTGCAACCAGATCGGCATTAATATTATAGGAATAACCATCTTTTCCAACTCCAATTGGGGCAACAACCGGAATAAAACCATCACTACCAAGTGTTTGTATGATTGACGGGTCAATAGTATCAACTTCTCCGACATGTCCCAGATCAATAATTTCCGATGGAGTTGTTGTCAATGGATGTTGCTGCAAATTAAGTTTTTTGGCGTGAATCAGATCACCGTCTTTTCCTGTCAGTCCAGCCGCTTTTCCTCCGTGCTGATTAATCAGGTTGACGATTTGTTTGTTGACCAGACCTCCAAGAACCATTTCAACCACATCCATGGTTTCGCGATCAGTGACACGCATCCCACCAACAAAGTTGCTGGATTTCCCCAAGCGCTTGAGCAAGTCTCCTATCTGAGGGCCACCTCCATGAACCACAACCGGATTTAAACCAACCGTCTTCAATAACACGATATCTTGAGCAAAGCTATTTTGAAGAGCATCGCTAACCATGGCATTTCCACCAAATTTAATAACCACCGTTTTATTTGCAAAACGCTGAATATAAGGCAGTGCTTCAATCAATACACGAGCAATATAGCCAGCACTTTCTGCCTTGGGTGGCATCTGTTTTTGCATGGTTAACCTATGGGAATGGAAGTTAAATAACTTGTACATTCGTAACGATTCAGCTTACCCTCTATTGTGTCCAAGAGCTGCGTTGAAAGTGCTCATTTACACTTGTAAACTCCGCGCTTTCGCCTTGCTCTTGGACACAATAGAGGGCAATCTGAGCAGTTACTGATTACGCTGAGTTACATACATTCTAACTTGTCCTTTTGTTCGCCTTTTTCGTCGCCGTAACAGTTCATAGCCTACTCTGTGCCTGTTGTCACGCCTCAAAGGCAAACAAAATACTGTGCCTGAATGATACAAGCTATTGAATTCCCATTCCTAAATCAGAATGGAAGTTTAAAATCAGCGTTATTAGGCGCCAACTTATTGAACGATTTCATCAATTTTTGTAATGCCTGATCTGACTTGGCCTGAAACCGAAAGGCTAGACCGCCTTGCTCTTTTTCATAACGCACAATAACCCATCCGATATTGGTGGCATCAATGCGCAAGCCATTATCTGTTGATACCGAAACATCAGGTGTTCGCTTCAGTTTCTTTTCCCATTTATCTAACAATTGATGTGCATCTTTTTCTGCAATTGCACCGATCAACGGTTGAGCTCCGATATAATCAGGCAATGCTGAAAACACCTCTTGAGATGAGTGGTCATCTGATGACAGAATTTCCAGTAAACGAGCACTTGCGTATAAAGCATCGGGATATTGCAGCCAACGATCAGCAAATACAAATTGACCATTCATGTTGCCTGCCAAAGGCATGTTCGTGGTAGCCAATTGACTAAATGCATCTTCACCACTACTGTGGGTAAGCAGCTTTCCACTGTATTGGGTAATCGTTTTAGCCAATGTTGACAAGCAATCACTATCGAACAAGATGTCTGCACCAGGATATGTTTGCAATACATCTGCTACCAGAATCATCATCACTCTATCCGACCAAATCATATGTCCTGAAGAGTCAATCACAGAGAAACCAGTCCCTTCTGTATCAAAGGCAATGCCTAGCTCCGCTTGTTGAGTCACGACTGTTTCGGAGAGCTGCTGCAAATGGGATGGATTACGTGGATCAAATGGTTGGTCGCTGGTACTATCGTCACCGAGATTTGGTTCACCAATATTGATTACATCACAGCCCAGGGCTTTCAATAGATTTTCAGCCAAACCACTAATCGTCTTTGATGCTGAAAGAATGACAACCTTCATAATACAATGAATGTGAATATCTTCAACAACTGCACCAATATACTCTGTTTCAAGATTTGTATCTGACGCAGCTGAGACACCAAGACCTTCTATATAGTCTGCTGATTTAATTCTGCTGTTGATTCGTTCTAACAACTCGGCTGAGATAAAACTTCCACCATAAAGAATTTTTAATTTACAAGTTTGCTCAGGCAAGTAACGATTGCTGGCGTATACACCTACACTCTCCTTGGGAAACTGCGTTGAAAACGCAACAATCGGGCCGGCACTGTCCTTCAAATCCAATAGTTTACAGCCTGTCGTCAACAGTCCTGAGATCATACCCTGCATTGCTTGTTGACTGGATTTAGAGAAATCAGTCCCAACAACTATTTTGGTCATCCCTGCTTGCAATACTTCAGATCCCAAAGCACGACCAAAATTTCTTAGATAATCCGCATTAAAATCTTTATCAATGATTCCTGTGATCCCAGAGTTCAACGGAAGCGTTTTGGGAAATTCAACAACATCTGGTAAACCCTTCATTTCGCCTGATTGATAACTATCCGACTTTGTCACAGATTTCTGCCCTATATCAAGGTTCTCATTATCCAGATTGCCGATTAAATTATCTGCCTGCGTGAATTGCTTATCCAAATCACGTAGAAGTTCTTCACTTCTTTCAGCCAGTTTTTTTTCTTCCTCTTCCTCAGTCGTCATTGCAACCTCGAGAGATTGTTTGCCACCAGTAACATCGCGAATATTTAATAACCGACAATGTTGGATAAGGTCAGAAAAAATCGGGAAATTGAATTCGTAGATATTTTCCTTGACTCCTTTTATAGTGTTTGTAACCAGCTTTTTTACCTCAGCAACATCATTTGCTAACTGATCATTCAGCTTGCGTAAGATCCGCATACATAACCAGCCAAGAATCAACAAAGTGGACAGTAAAGCAGCGAGAATATAGAGTATGTCACTGTATTCTTTAGCTGCTGTCCAATAACGAATTTCCCAGGGAGCTCCCGTAATAGTGATTGTTCCACTTGGCTCACTGTCCAGTAATGCCGAATCATCGGTTTTATTCAAACTCTGGTTTTCCTGGAATAAAGCAATCTCACCAGCTTCTTTTGACAAGGTTTGCAGAAATTTCTTGATTCTATGCGTAGAAAAACTTGCCAGCACAGTACCCACCAGCTGCTCATCTTCATAAACTGCACGGGCAATACCAATGTGGGCATCAGGCAGGCCCATCTGAATAATCACTGACTGGGGATTCGTTGATTTTGCAGTTTGCATGAGCTCAAGATCTGCATAGCCAAGATGCGGCTTCTGTGATTCATCAGGTTGATTGACTCCAGGCAGAAGTAGACGCAGACGCAACAATCCTGGTATCTGATCTTCAAGTTCCTGTGCTTTCAATCGACGCTGTTGTTCACCAGCTTTAAAAGCCTCAACCATTGCCTCTTCTCTGGCAACAGCGTCGACCCATTGGGTTAAGCCCTGAGTTTCAAGTGAAATACTGTCAGCGATTGTTTCAATCATCGAAACAAGATCTCGCTGATAATGGCTTTCTATCTGCTGTTGACTGAGAAAATAAACACCTGAAACCAGTATTGTCATCAACAAAGCGATTACACAGTATGCCCTGATTATTACTTGTCTTAAAGTCATCTGGTTGTTCCTGGTAGTGCGAGATGTAGACTCTGTATCGCGATCAATGTTGAAAAGCTAATGTATTGTATTTTCTGAAAAGTAATACTTGATGGCGAGTTATTACCGAGCGATTTATGGCATTGATGCACAATGCTGCTATTGGATGAATAGGACAGAATAGAAATCACAATTAATAGCGCTGCAGAATAGAAAGTTAACCCAGGTTTATTGTCGTCCTGTGTGCCCAAATCCACCTTCACCTCTGGAAGATTCACTAAAACTGTCAACCACTTCAAACTGCACTTGAACCACAGGAACAATAACCATCTGTGCAATACGCTCACCGATTTCAATCGTAAACGGATGAGTACTCCGGTTCCAACACGATACAAACAGCTGGCCCTGGTAATCTGAGTCTATCAATCCAACCAAATTGCCCAGCACAATACCATGTTTGTGCCCAAGCCCTGAACGTGGCAGTATCATTGCCGCCAGATTTGGATCTTCAATATGGATTGCCATTCCGGTTGGGATCAAAATGGTTTGCCCCGAATCAATTGTTGTTGCTGTTTCCAGACAAGCATATAAATCCAGGCCAGCAGAACCTGGGGTTGCATACTGTGGTAATGGAATTTCATTACCAAGTCGTGCATCCAGTATTTTAAGTTGAACTCTTTTTTGCATAGTGTTTTGCAATTAATGCAATTAAATCAGTTGCCAATTGTTTTTTTGATCGTAAAGAAAAAACTTGTTGCCCTGTCTCCCAGAATACGGAAACTGCATTGTCATCGCTATCAAAACCTCGATCTGGCAAACCAACCTGATTTGCAATAATCAGATTGAGTTTTTTATCGGTGAGTTTTGATCGTGCATAGTGTTCAAGATGATCTGTTTCAGCAGCAAAACCAACAGAAAAAACCTCAGAATTAGATGCAGCCACTGCACGTAATATATCCTGGGTTTTGCGCAGTTCAACTGTCATTGTTTTGGCAGATTTTTTAATTTTAGACGAAGATACGTCTTTTGGAGTGTAATCCGCGACTGCTGCTGATGCAATATAGATATTATTATGTATTATGTGATCAATTACCGCATCATGCATTTGTTGTGCTGTTTGCACTTGAATCAATTGTGTCACCTCAGGAACACTAATGGCAACTGGCCCACTAATCAGTGTCACCTCAGCACCAGCATCATTCGCGGCCTGCGCTAACGCATAACCCATTTTTCCGGAACTGTGATTGCTGATGTAGCGAACAGGATCAATTGGTTCACGGGTTGGTCCAGCAGAAATTAATACACGGATACCGGCCAGTACACCAACAGCAGAACATGAAGCATGCAGATGGTCAACGATTTGTTGTACTTCAACCATTCTGCCTGCACCAATCTCACCACATGCCTGACTCCCAGTATCAGGTCCAAGCAGCGTAATCCCACGCTGCTTGAGGATATTAATATTATCCTGAGTTGCTGGATTGTTCCACATTTGATGATTCATCGCTGGTGCTATTGCTAGTTGTGCTGTTGTTGCTAAACACAGTGTAGACAGTAAATCATCCGCGCTTCCACAACGCAGCTTGGCAATAAAATCGGCAGTGGCTGGTGCAATGAACAAATGATTTGCCCATCGAGCCAATTCAATATGATCCATTGCTGATTCATGTTGCGAATCAAATAGATCGGTATAGACGTGATGACCTGATAATGCCTCAAAAGTTAATGGAGTGATAAACTTTAATGCAGATTTAGTCATCACCACTCGTACAGAATCGCCTTGTTTACATAACAAGCGCACCAACTCTGCTGATTTATAGGCAGCAATCCCTGCGCAGATACCAACAATAATCTGTTTTGCCATGTATTAAGCTATTTATGTTGCTACAACGAGTTGTTGTGCTGTTATTTTATCGTAAATTTTAATCTTGCAGTTGAAATAGCAGCTTTTTTGATTCGAGATTCAGATAGCCACACAAGTTTTAACGTCTAAACTTAGGAACATGCATGGAATAACTTGAACAATGATGACGTAGGATTTTTGTTTCTGACCAAACGATTTCAAGAGAAGCATCGTTGTTCTACGCGACAATTGATATCGTTTGGTCAGGAGCAAAAAGACCAGTCAGAGTGTTCAAATTATTCCATGCACGTTCCTGGTAACTGGAAATAAATAACCCACCCATATTGCGTAGTATTTTTGTTTGTCTTCGGTATTGCTGCGTAGGGCGCATAGCAGGCTATGTAACCGAAGCAGCGATATCGAAGACGGGCAAAAAGGCAAGCAATAAGAGTGGGTTATTTATTTCTAGTTGCCTTAGTACTATCAATAACTATTTTACCGTGAAACACGACAAAATATGGCAATTACAGACTGGCCGGTGAACGAAAGACCCCGCGAAAAACTATTGCGACAAGGTCCAAAATCACTCTCTGAAGCTGAATTATTAGCTATTTTTCTGCGCACTGGGATTCAAGGTGTCACTGCTGTTGATCTGGCTCGGCAATTATTAGAACGCTTTGGTTCACTGAAAGCTCTGCTGGAAGCCGACCAAAGCGTTTTCTGCAAAAGCCCAGGATTGGGACCCGCAAAATACGCTTTACTACAATCGGTGCTGGAAATGGCGAATCGTTATGTATTGGAAGATCTAGAGAAAAACAGTGCCCTCACCAGTGCCAGTAAAACCCGTGCATATCTGATACGCGAGTTACGTGGTTATGGGCATGAAGTGTTTGCTTGTTTATTTCTGGATAGTCAGCACAGAGTCATTGTCTTCGAAGAATTATTTCAAGGAACATTAGATGGCGCCAGCGTCTACCCAAGACAAGTTGCCAGACGCGCACTCAAACATAACGCTGCTGCGTTAATTCTGGCACACAACCACCCTTCTGGAAAAGCAACACCCAGCACAGCAGATAAACAGATCACTCAACAATTGCAACAAGCACTGGGATTATTTGATATTGCTATCCTCGATCATTTTATTATCGGAGATGGACAAGCATATTCATTCGCTGAACATGGATTGTTATGAGCAGTCTTTAAAAAGTTTACGGAAGCTCTAGTAGTCTTTCAATCTGATACCGCCTAATATTAAAATGCTTTCTCATCAATAGTCAATATTTTATTGAGAGTGCCTATGAAAAAGAAATTCATTGTCCGGTTGTCAGAGGTTAATTGATATGGGAATCGACTTATTATTAGGCAATATCATATTGAAAGACTCCTAGATTCGTAACAAAATACTGATCTCGTAGGCGACTAAAACCAGATAAATACCCAATATCAATAGCAACACCGTACGCATGGGTATGGTTCTGAGCAGCTGATAACGAATGTGCAGTACACAGAATATCAAGCCAGCACAGGTTAACCCGTATTTCACAGCAAAAAAAGCCACTGGCCCATACGCCAGTATGGCATCCATTACCGGGTTGAGCTCGACACCACCGTATGAAAGAATCCTCAGCGTCAACACTGCATCTGTGACACTTAACAAAACAATGCTAATAATCAGCGCAAACAACCAGCTTTCATAGAAATCTGAATAGTAGGGCTGATCGCGTTCATCAAGTCGCTGAGGATGATCTCGTCTGCGGTCAATGACACAACCAAGCATTGTTCGAAATACTCGAATACGTCGATCATCGTCAACTCGACGCTCAGAATACACAGGTATATTATTATTCATCGTCAATCCTCTTGTTTTTTTCTTATTATTCATAGGCTTTTTAATTACTATACATTACGATTCTATCAGTAGCCGTACAACACGTTGGTATTTTTCTGAGGTTTTCTCAATCACATCAGCTGGCAGATCAGGTGCTGGCGGTTGTTTATCCCAATCTAGCGTTTCAAGATAGTCACGTACATACTGTTTATCAAAACTTGGCGGACTAATACCCATTTGATAATCCTCAACTGGCCAGAATCTTGAAGAATCAGGGGTTAACACTTCATCTATTAAGTGTAGCCTACCTGTCTCATCAAGACCAAATTCTAATTTAGTATCTGCGATAATAATCCCTTTTCTATAAGCATAATCAGCTGCTTCAATGTAGATTTTTAGACTAACATCACGTATTTGAGCAGCAAGCTCTTTACCTAATAACTCAACAGTGTTCTGGTAAAGAATATTTTCATCATGATCACCAATCGCGGCTTTGGATGAAGGCGTATAGATTGGCTCGGAAAGTTGCTCGGCCATTTGTAATCCCAAAGGAAGTTGAATACCACAGACATTACCGCTATTCTGGTAATCTTTCCAGCCGGAGCCTATCAAATAACCTCGCACAATCGCTTCAACAGGGAGTGCTTTCAATTTTTTTACAACAATTGCCCGGCCGGCTACAGATTGACATTCATGTTCATCAGCAAGCACATCTTGCAACTTAATATCAGTTAGATGATTGGGAATTATTCGGGCTGTTTTAGCAAACCAAAAATTGGAAATCTCAGTCAACAGTTTGCCTTTGTCCGGAACAGGAGTCGGAAAAACCACATCGAAAGCTGACAGTCGATCTGTGGTAACAATCAACAAATGTTGATCATCCACAGTATAAATATCTCGAACCTTGCCACGATTGGCAAGTTGTAAGCTGTGCAGCGAAGTTTGAAAAATCGGGTTAGAATGTTTCACGTCAGAAGTAAATTGAACTGAATGTAATAAATTTAAGGAATAGAATTAAATAACCTGGACAGTATGGTGCAGTATTTTTGTTTTCCTTCAAGGTGTAGCAACAGAAAGCAGGCAATATAACTGTTGCCACAACGAAGAAGGCAAGTCAGAATATTCAAGTTATTTAATTTTCATGTCCTAAGCCTACAAATAATGCAAGTTGTTTGCAACTGATGCAATCTTAATATTTTTTTTACAATTTTAGAATAGCAAAACATTGATGAGTTGGTCAGGAAAAATAATAGGTGGTGCGATTGGTTTGATGGGTGGACCCGTGGGTGCATTAATTGGCGCAGCCATTGGTCATCAGTTCGACAAAAATGTTGATCGGCAACGACTGCACAGCACTGTCAATCGCTCGCAAGCCCAGCAAAGCTTTTTTGAAGCAACATTTTTGATGATGGGGCATTTAGCAAAAGCGGATGGACAAGTCTCTAAACAAGAGATCAAACTCGCTCAATCTGTCATGGAGCGTATGCAACTATCTGATACATTGCGCCAATCTGCAATGAACTTGTTTCGACAAGGCAAAAGTGCCGATTTCGAATTTGAATCCATTCTCAGTAATTTCTACCAAGACTGTTCAGGTGATGCCGATATGATGCGTTTGTTCCTGGAATTCCAGTTACAAACGGCACTTTCTGATGGCGTAATACACCCGGCAGAAGAAGCGATTTTGCAGCGTATTTGTGAGTGCTTGTCCATTTCTCGCCTACAATACCGCGCCCTGAAGATGGCAGTAGAAGCATACACTCGAATGGGCGCTAATCAATACCGACATTCTGCACGATCCAACAGATCCGCTAGAGTCAGTCTTAGTGACGCTTATGCTGTGCTTGGCGAATCTAAAAATACAAACGACAAAGCAATTGAAAAAGCTTATCGTCGTGGCATCAGCCAAAACCACCCGGACAAGCTGGCTGCGAAAGGACTGCCGGATGAAATGATTAAAATCGCAACCGAAAAAACCCGCAAAATCCGTGAAGCCTATGAAATAATTTGCAAGGCACGCAATATCAAATAATACGGAGAACAAACATGCCTTCATTCGACATCGTCTCTGAAATTGACATGCACGAAGTCACTAATGCCATTGATCAAACTAATCGAGAGGTTTCAACACGCTTCGATTTTAAGGGCACCGATTCAAAAGTTGAACTGACTGATGCAATTGCTACCATGCACTCTGAATCAGAATTTCAACTCGATCAGATATTACAAATTCTCCATGCAAAACTGGTTAAACGTAACGTTGATATAGGGTGTCTGGAAACAGCAGATCCGCAAGGTTCTGGCAAATCATTCAAACAGCAGGTCACTTTTCGCCAAGGAATAGAGATCGATCTGGCCAGAAAGCTTGTCAAGACAATCAAGGGGGAAAAACTAAAAGTGCAGGTCGCCATCCAAGGCGAACAAGTCCGTGTCACTGGAAAAAAGCGTGATGACTTGCAATTAGTCATCGCTATGCTAAAAGATAAAGACTTGGGCTTACCCTTACAATATATAAATTTCAGAGATTAATACTATTTCGCACTCATCAGTTTCATTTAACTGATACATCAATCGTAGCTACTCAGCTTACCCTTTATTTTATCCAATAGCTTCGTTGAAAGTGCTCATTTACACCTATAAGCTCCGCACTTTCGCCTTGCTCTTGGACAAAATAGAGGGCAATCTAAGCAGTTACTGATTACGCTGAGTAGCATCAATCTAAGAATCCCTCCAAGAATGCATCCCTTTTTCGAGATCCTGAATAGATACTTAGATTACTTCGTAGAGATCGTTTTATACAGCACTCTGGAGTTTCGACTGGCATTGAATTCAACGCGCCGCTGCTCGGGTAAGTCGTCAATTGTTCCTGGTTGAAAACCGTGCTCTCTGAACCAGTCGCTGGTATGCGTGGTAAGAATAATAATGCGCTGCATCTCCTGTTCTTGCGCTTGCTGTTGGATATGCTCTAACAAACGATGTGCGCGTTTGCCATTTCTATATTCAGGATGGACGGCAAAACAAGCTAGCTCGATAACACCATCATTCTGGTATTGATGCGCCGCTGCACAACCCACAACCAGGCCGTCTCTTTCTAGCACAGTGAAATCCTCAACATCGGTTTCCAAGGACTCACGAGAGCGTGGAGTTAGAATGCCTTTGCGCTCCAGCGGCGTAATCAGATCAAGAATTCCACCAACATCATCAAGCGTAGCCATGCGTAATGTTTCAAACAGCGTAGTGCTGATTAATGTGCCAATTCCATCACGTGAAAATAGCTCTTGCAGAACAGCACCATCAATTGAATGATTCAACAAATGAATACGTTGCACACCATTCTCGCAAGCGTTAATAGCGGTCTGTAACTGGTTTTGTTGTTCTGAACTAAGCTCGCTAGCATTTACTTTACAGTACCGACTGGCTTCGTCTGTAGTCATTTGTCGAATGGTCTGTAACGTATCAGGATGACTAATATCTTCCGCAATCATCAATACTAATTTTTCAGCTTGCAAGGCAACAGCAACCTCGGTGGCAATTGATTCAGCGCTGAGATTGAATACTTCACCAGTGATGGAATAGCCGATCGGTGACAACAAAACAATATTATTCTGCTCAAGCTTTTGCTGAATTGCCTGGGTATCGATGCGACGCACTTGCCCAGTATTGCCAAAATCAATTCCGCCCCGCACACCATAGGGCTTGGCGATAACCATATTGCCTGATGCAACTCGAATTCGTGCGCCGGCCATCGGTGAGTTGCTGAGACTGGTTGTAAATAATGCTTCCAGCTCGACTTTAACATGCCCTGCAGCGGCTTTTACGCACTCCAGTGCAGCCGCATCGGTAATGCGTAACCCTTGACTAAAACTTGGCTTAATTCCCTGTGCTGCAAGGCGTTGATCAACCTGTGGACGAATCCCGTGCACCAGAACAAGCCGAACCCCCAGGCTATTCAGCAGTGCAAAATCATGAATATGATGATAAAAATTTTTATCGAGAACAGCTTCGCCACCGAATGAAATAACCACTGTTATTCCACGATAAGCGTGAATATAGGGCGAAGAATCTCGAAACCACTGTACAAATTGATTGTGCATTGTGATGTGTCAGTTCACTCATTTGGGTAAAATGACTATTCTAGCAAGTTTATTCGGCTGCACGCTCAGAATTCACTGCCCCTGCCCTACTCGACCAACCACTCTTCAACCATTTGCATGTCGATTAAACGGCAACAGAAAGCTTAAAATGAAATAACTACTCAGCTTACCCTCTATTTTGTCCAATAGCTTCGTTGAAAGGGCTCATTGACACCTGTAAACTCCGCGCTTTCGCCTTGCTCTTGGACAAAATAGAGGGCAATCTAAGCAGTTACTGATTAAGTTGAGTAGTTACAAAAAGAAAACAATAATATCGATTAACAGTTTGATCGTCGTTGACTATGCTTGCTGTGTTGTCAATATCTCGCATCTATGAGGAAATAGTTTGCCGATTAAAGCGCCACTCAGTGCAATCAACAAAATCGGGCCAATATGATGGGTAAGAATATGTTGCGGATTATACATACAGACTATTTGCATCGATAATGCAGGCAACATACCAGCACAAATCCCCAAAAACAGTCCGGCCCATATAGAATCTAGCGAATAGCGTTGATAGATTAGCCAGTAACCAATGAATAGCGGTGGACCGCTGTACAAGTAAGCTTCTAGTACGCAATGGGCTCTTTTTCCGAGCAAGGATGGTTCAATGGCTGGAAATGACAAGTCAACCACATAGCAGCCAACCCACACAATAGCGCTGAAAAAAGCGATCAGTATCAGCCACTGACTACGCAATCCAGGAATGGATTCTCTGAAGGCGATAATACAAAACAAAGCACTTGCCAACAATCCAGCAAGCGATTCAAATGCGAATTGTGGGTTACTCAACAAAGCAGTATAAGCATTTGCTCTGGCGGGACCGAGATATAAACTTGACGCAATGACGTACATCCAGCTGCAAATAAACCACAAAAAAGCAGGTAGCATCATACGATTGCGGGAATTCACAACGGCTAAATCCTTGCTGAGATCGTTAATTAAATCGCTACGTTTTCGGTTGGTCATGGTTACGGCTCAGTTTGAAGGATTTTTCTGGTTGCCTTAATTCCGCGATGAACGCGCACGCGCACAGCGCCTTCTGATAGACCTAGTTTCCTGGCTGTCTCAGTAGTACTTAAACCAACGACTTTAGTGAGTAGCAATACGTCTCGATATTGTGGTGCCAACGCATCAAATACCATACTATTGACAACCTCATCATCGATGGAATTAGTAGGCAGAGTATTGACTTGCTCGCTCTTCGCTTCCAGAGCCTTAGAATAACTACGCTGTCGTCTTAACATATCAATCGTTCGATTACGCACAATGGCAAACAACCAAGGACGGAACAAGCGCTTAGAATCATAGGTGTGACGTGCTGCATGAATCGCTATCAGTGATTCTTGTACACAATCCTCGATCATATTAATAGGACCAAAGCGCGACGTTAAATAAGCAGCGATTACATCGCCAAGTTCCGTCAGTAACTTTGCATAGCAATATTCATCACCTTTTTGAGCCAACTGCATCCAGTTAGCCCAACGCTGCTCATCACGCTCGGCGAGTGTCATAAACGCCTTAGTCCCATAGTTTTATCCGTAAAATTGATGGGATAAGTGCCTGAGCATCATTAATTTAACAATTTTGCGCCGGATTTTTTTTCATCTTCAAGTCGCAGAAACGGGCAAATAGTGAGCCAGGTAACTGTTTCTGTAACGCCGAAGATGAGAAAAAAGACAAGTAAAATATTAAGTTCATTATGCTCAGGTACTTAGGTAACGCGCAATAAATAACCCATCAGTATTGCGCAGGATTTTTGTTTGTCTTCAAGGCGCAACGTAGGGAGCATAGCGAGCTATGTAACCGAAGTTGCAACGCAGAAGACAGGCAACAAGACAAGTAATACTGGTGGGTTATTTATTGCGCGTTGCCCTGGTTCCTGAGAAATATAGGAATTTGCAATATGTTAGAAAAAACAACGGTTTCCTTAATTGGTAGTTTGCTGGCGGGAATTGCTGCATCATTATGTTGCGTAGGGCCACTGATCTTGCTTTTGCTTGGCTTTGGTGGTGCATGGGTGAGTAATTTGACCGTACTTGAACCCTATCGCCCAATATTCATAGGCATCGCATTAATAGCATTGTCGATTGCTTACCTGAGAATATTCAGAGTGAAATCAGAACAGTCTTGTGAGCAAGGCAAGGTTTGTGCGCAACCTCAAGTTAATCGAGTGTATAAGCGTCTATTTATAGGAGTCGTCCTGGTTGTTCTCGCGTCGATTGTTTCGCCTTATTTAATTCCACTTATTTATGGGTAATCTAATGAAATATAGTATGGTGCTTGTTTTATTGTTGTTGCTATCAGGTTTATTGTTTGCTGCGGAGCAGTCGGTCGTGTTGTCTATTCCTGGAATGAACTGTCCCGTGTGTCCAATTACCATCAAGAAAAGTTTGCAAAAAGTTGAAGGTGTTACAACAGTTAATGTCAACTTTGAAAGTAAATTAGCAAACGTTACTTTCGATGATGAAATTACCGATCTAAATCACCTTAAGCAGGCGACTGAAAATGTAGGGTATCCATCGCAATTGCAGGAGGATAGTCATGGGAAATGAACTAATTCTTCAGTCAACACTGACATGCCCTGAGTGTGAGAACAAGCAATTAGAAACCATGCCCACAGATGCATGCCAATGGTTTTATGAGTGTAAAAATTGTGGAGTCTTGCTTAAACCCAAGCAAGGTGATTGTTGTGTTTATTGTTCTTATGGCAGCGTTCCATGTCCACCAATTCAACAAGGCACAGGCGCTTGTTGCTCATCTTAGGTAACTCGCAATCAATAACCCACCACCTTGCTTGTCTTTTTGTCTGTCTTCCGCGTTACAACTTCGGTTACATAGCCAGCTATGCGCCCTCCGTTGCGCCTTGAAGACAAACAAAAATCCTGCGCAATCTGGTGGGTTATTGATTGCGAGTTACCTTAGCAACAGTATAGAGCATGGTTTTTGACAGTTAGCTATTGATGTTTAGGATTAGTAGCTTTGGAGTCATTGCTAATAAGTACCTAGCCCGCATTTCTTACCAGCCTGATGAGCCCTCATCAGCTATTTGAATCCACAAGAAATTTTATTCAGTCAGAAATACACACTATTATGCCACTCCTTCATAAAATTCCTTGTGAATCCAAATAGCTAAGCGATCATCTCAACTGGTGAGAAATGCGGGCTAGGCATCATTAATTTAACAATTTTGCGCAGGATTTTTTTTCAACTTCAAGGTTCAGAAACAGGCACAGTATGAATTCTATAACTGTTTTTGCAATGCCAAAGATGAGAAAAAAGACAAGTAAAATGTTCAATTAATAATGCTCAGGTACATACATAGCAGCGAAATCCATGAAGTGGAAAAAGCTTCGGGTAGCTGTTGACTAAAAGCCACATAGAAATATTCTTGGTGTTTTGGAAAACAGGGTTGAAACGCCTGTGGTTTTTTATAAAAAATTGATCGATTCTCAAGTAACAACCCTGTATAAACGGTTTCTACGATCAGTATTTCCTCCACTCATTAAAATTGATTCAATTCATGTTGCTTGATTGTATGCTTCCATAGGCCAATCAAAGATACCTGGCTTAAGAAACGCAACTGTAAATTTATTATATTTAATGAAATACAGAGGTAGGCATTAAAGATATAAAAAATGTATAAGCTATTGATATAATAAATTTTTCCAAGTAATTTATATTAAACAAGAGTCTGTCTTGGGCTGTGGGAATTCAAAAAATAATTCCCGTTTTGTTTTCAATTTAATCCGTTTAACTATATGTTTTTAAAGGGAATCTTATTATTTTTTGACTATTATTATATAAAACATTGAGTTGCAAATTATTCTACACGGAAAAAGGGTGACATAAAATCATTTGATAGCTTTAATTGTAAGTGGTTGAGGATAATGATCGCCTATAAAACCAGAATTTCAATTCTATCTATTCCGACACCCTGCGTTTGTCCCTTTTTAGGTAATATTACCATAAGCATTTACAAAAAATTTCATATTAATTACAATCGAGGTTAAGACAATATAGTCAGACGAAACTATCTGTCTAGGAGATTGTCAGAAAATAGAGGTCATAGTGAGGGAATGCGGTTTTGGGTTCATTTTTTTCGATTAAATGAGGCGAATACTTGTTGTATTTACGAAATTTAATTGGGAAAATCCGCTTTTCCGCAGTAGGTTTTCTATTCTCGGACAGCCCTCCTAAATGCTAAGGCAACGCGCAATAAATAACCCACCAGTATTACTTGTCTTATCGCCTGTCTTCTGCGTTGCAACTTCGGTTACATAGCCCGCTATGCTCCCTACGTTGCGCTTTGAAGACAAACAATAATCCTGCGCAATACTGGTGGGTTATTTATTGCGCGTTACCTAAATACTCATGTGCGAAGAGTGCAAATTATTTTCTGGAACTAAAGTATGATATTAAATTCTAGAACTGAACCATCAATCCACACCATTAATCTTACACAAGAGGGTGTTGAAAGACTTACTCTGTTTGCTAAGGAAAAACATAGCGAGTATGCCAATAATGCTCCTTTTCCCCATATAGTTATTGATGGATTATTTCCTGATGAACTACTTGAAGATGTACTGCAAGATATCCAAGATCTTAATCATCCTATAGAGAAAAATTTTTATGGATCAGTAAAAAAGTTTGCAACATCAGACTCTTGGTCAATGGGGCCGACTGCTCGCAGGTTCTTAGCAGATATGAATTCTTCCAGATTCTGCGGTTTTTTAGAAACATTGACTGAAATTTCTGGCCTAGTTCCTGATCCTCATTATGAAGGCGGTGGTGTTCATGAAATCAAGACAAATGGATTTCTAAAGGTTCACACAGATTTTAACTGGAACAAAAGACTTAGGCTGGATCGACGACTCAATATGCTTGTGTATCTCAATAAGGACTGGGATGAAGCATGGGGAGGTGATTTAGAGCTTTGGGATAGTAAAATGACGAAGCAGTGTATTAAAGTTTCTCCCGCGTTTAACAAGACAGTAATATTCTCAACAACTGATTTTTCCTATCATGGTCATCCTGACCCAGTAAAATGTCCTGATAAGATCAGTAGACAATCATTGGCTTTGTACTACTACAGTAATGGGCGTCCATCTGAAGAAGTGAAATTTCAGTATAGCGCCGCTACAAACTACAAAGAGCGCCCAGGTGAGCGATTTCACAAAAGCAAAAAACCAGTTACCGCAAAAGTGGTGATTAGGAAAGTAACGCCTCCAATACTGATTGATCTCTATAATTATGTGCGACACTAGTAGTCTTTCAATGTGATATTGCCGTGTATAGGGAGTTGAGAAGTGGTTAGCTGCTAGGCGCACGAGAGCAGGACTAGCAGGCTAATCCAAACGAATGCAACAACGCAGATGACCATTTATCGGCTTTCTATACACGGCAATATCACATTGAAAGACTACTAGAGGGCAATCTGTGCAGTTAAGAATTGCGCTGAGTAGTTACAGGAAAACAAGCATCTATCCAAAAACACACCTTCATGATCAAATGATTAGGCGCTAAATAAATGGTTAAACGATACAATCCCAATACCCCTCTGCGTAGTCGCTATCGTGGAATTTTACTGTTTTTACTGCCCATGCCTTTATTGCCTGCGGCGATTATTGCTCTGGCACAAGGTCGCGTGTTTAGCACGGCGATGACGTTATTGGGCTTTGGCTTGATGATTTTGGCAGCGATATTAAC
>JAZGEP010000196.1:0-2854 GCA_036478815.1 Methylococcales bacterium | reverse complement strand
TCTTTGGTTTTTTCATCTGATTTGCATTTTGGACAGTTCATTTAATTTTCAGCCTTTCTTCAGGAATAAATCAAAAGACTGATTCTAACACAAAGCTATACTAAATCAGCAATGCCAATTTTTTATGGCACATTTATCCATGTTTGGAATAGCTGTATTGAAAAACACCAATGGTTATTGCCAACATTTCAGAAATCACTGAGTTCGCGTAGGTCGCAGGGTGATAATATGGTCTCCACTCTGTGTCTACGTCAGTTTATACTGATACTGACTACGGATTTTTGACAGATTTCGGCATGTATGAAATAACTTGAACAATTGACGCAGGATTGTTCAAGTTATTTTATGTACGCTCCTAAAGTAAAGAGTTAATTCATGCACCTATTAAAGTTATCTGGTTTACATGTTGTTATGTTGTATTTGGTGATTAATAACAGTCAGGTTATAGCCCAACAATGCCGTAGTAGCCCGCCAGAAAGTACGCCAACCAGCCGTTTTACCGTACATGGTAATGGTACTGTGACCGATAACAAGACCGGATTAATGTGGAAGCAATGCATCGAAAAATTTAGCGGCCAAAACTGCACAGATGGATTTTCGATGGAGATGCGTTGGAGAGATACAATTCAACAAGCAAATACCACTGTATATGCAGGTTACGATGACTGGAGAATCCCCAACTACAATGAATTAGAGTCCATTATCGAATATCAATGTACTGAACCGGCTATGAATGCTGAAATATTTCAAGTGAGTAATCGACAATCAAGCCACTGGTCCTCAATAAAGCTCTGGACTTCCTCAACCGCAGGTCTTCCAAGATTTCTCTCAAGTCACACGGGAAAATTAGTTTCTGGACTAAGTCCCGGCTTCCCAATGTATTTTTTATTAGTTCGTGACGGACAGTAACTTTGAATTGCTTGCTGTATCTAACTCTGAACAACAGGATCTTCAGCGAGGCAAACTTGATAAAACCTTTTTCACAAACAGGGGATAAGGAGCGAGGATTTAATAACTTCCAGAAGTTATTAAATCCTCGCTCCTAACTATGGTCGGTAACTTTATTCCGTCAAACCACCTTAATTTTCTGGAAAAAACGTAATCCCTATAATTCGCCAAGATAATCTTCAATATCATTAGAGCTACAACGTGAGCAATCACTTTCGACTGCTTTGTCAGTGAGCGCATTTCCGGTTAATCCACATAGATAACGGAGAATTAACAACCCAACGCTAAATGCATTGCTGCTACCGGTAGCATCCACGTCGTAAATCGATAAATTACCAAGATAGCTCTCAATTTCAGCATGACTACAACGTTTACAATTATTCGCAACAGCATCGGCAGTAAGCGCATTTCCAGATAAACCAAGCAGATAACGGATCACCAGAATGCCATCACTGAGAGCATCCTGTTCTCCGTTACCATCGATATCAAGGCTTCTCGCATTAACACCATCTACAGTAAACACGTAGGCAGCACCGGCATTTTCAGCAGCATTATTACTTTGGTTACCATTAATTCCAGTTGCACTGTAATCAAAATTTGCCCCGACCACCATGGAGTCACCGGCAATCGCAACAGATTTGCCAAATTGGTCATTCGCCTCTGCATTGAAAGCCTTCAGATCGGCTTGCTGGCTCCAAGTAGTCGCGCTGCGAGTGCACACATAGGCAGCTCCAGCAAATTCTGCTTTGGTAATGATTTGCTCGTTATTAACTCCGCTAGGAGGCTGTCCGAGAATACACCCCTAAAACCGACAAAGTTATCCACAAGTACAAAATCTGTACAATTTTCACCAAATTTGTTTTTGCACTGTTCCGGCGGTCAAATTTAGCCCTCAGATTGATCAAAACAGCCTCCTGTGGCTTAATTTGCTCCCTTATCGGAGCCTTTTTGTCGGGTTTACCCGCGTTATGCGGGTTTTACGCTGACGGTGACAAATTCCGGACAGACCAATCCCCTGTCTGCATTTTGGCATTCATTTGTTGCCGCAAGGGTTCCTTGTCATCGGTCGTGATGGTCCGTGCGTCTCCCTGACTGGACTTGCAGCAGCGTGAGTAATATGGGCAAGCCTGACACGTGTGTGCATCGCCTTGATAAACACGCTGACCCTCTTGTCCCTGTCGCTTGAACGGGAGCGTCTGACCACCCGGACAGTGAAACGCGTCCTCTGCTTCATCGTAGGTAAAATCGGCTTTAACCACCTTGCGTTCGGATTCATTCAGTGCGACCGCATGGGTTTTCTCTCCCTTGTCAGTGGCAATGTAGCCATCGACTGATGCGTCTTCCAGTGCTTGTAAATTACTGCCCGATTGATAGCCATTGTCGGTGCTGAGTTGTTTGGGCTGTTGTCCGGTTGTTGCGTGTATCTGTTGTAATGCCGGTTCAAGCTCTTGTTTGTCATTGGCGTTCTGGCTCACATGTTGGCCAACGATGAATTGTGTGTCGCTATCCACGCTGATTTGAGCATTGTATTGATCATCAAAGTCGCCATGTTTACCCATGATGCGTGCATCGGTGTCTGCAAAACTGATCTGCTTTTTGTCCTCAATCGATTTCCCAGGTTTCAACGCGTCTTCGCGGGCTTCAAGCGCCGCTTTCGCGGTTTTGATTTTGGCCAATCGCTGTTGCTTGAACGCAAGATCGTCGGGTAACTCATAGCCCGTGTGCTCCTGATAGGCTTGATCCTCCTCTGCGTCACAGCGTGCAGCCTGTTGAATCAAATCTTCAATTTCTTCTGTCAAGACCTGTTCTTTTTCTTTCAAATGCTTGTAGCTCATGGCCTTGTGTTTGGACGTGTTGGCCTGAAACTTCGATCCGTCCAGGCTGATATGCCCCAAACTCGCCAGCT
>JAZGEP010000195.1:0-8115 GCA_036478815.1 Methylococcales bacterium | reverse complement strand
AATATGCTGAATCTGAAGTTTTTCTTTTAATAGTGGATTGTCGAGCAGATAGATTTGACCCACAGAAATATAGTTCGCTGCCCGCCAGTAAGCATCCATTTGTCGAAGCATGTCATCGCTTAACTGAAAGGATAAGGATTGAGTAGTTTGTTCCATAAAAACGCTCCAAACTTAAGTGATATCTAGTAAAGCCGATATTTGACGGGCTATCTCCAGCTCCTCATTACATTGGATAACTAAACAGCGTGTTTTACAATGAGATATCGCAATATCTCGATGTGTAGTAATCGATTGTTGGTTGCTATCTGCATCGATTGACAGACCCAATATTTCCAGACCCTGAACGATATTCCAACGAATCAGTGGACAGTTCTCACCAATACCTCCAGTAAAAATCAGTGCCGATACGGAGTCTAGCACCGCATAGTAAGCACCGATGATTTTCTTGATCTGGTAACAGTACATATCAATCGCCAATTGAGCTTGCTCACTGCCAGCAGAAGCTTGCTCAAGAATGCTGCGCATATCACCAGTGCCAGCAATTGCCTGTAAACCGCTCTGCTTTTGCAAAACCTGATCCAGCTCTGTTAACGACAGACCACTGCGCAACGCTGTCATTGGCACCATTGGGTCTAAATCGCCACAACGACTGCCCATGATTAGTCCGCCTAAAGGTGAAAAACCCATTGAAGTATCAATACTGACTCCTGAACCAATCGCAGTCGCGCTACTACCACCTCCTAAATGTAAGACAATCAAATTCAGGGAAGTATCCTGACGATTCAGAATGGCAGCACTTTGACGTAGCGCATAAGAACAGGAAATACCGTGAAAGCCATAGCGACGTAATGCCATCTCTGGCAGTAACGTTTCAGGAAGCGCGTAACGACTCGCCTGTTGCGGCATAGAATGATGAAATGCGGTATCAAATACGCCATATTGGGTGACCGCAGAAAAAATTTCGCCCGCAATGCTAATACCCAAACGATTGATGGGATTATGTAGCGGCGCATAAGCATCCAACTGGGTCAGGTCGTCCATCGTACTGCGATTAATAACAGTGACTTCATGGAAATCAGGGCCACCGTGGACAATGCGATGACCAATAGACGTAAGCTTAATCTGTTGTGTATTGATAAATTTTTGCCACCGAGCAAAAACAAACCTTAGCACGCTCTCAACCGAGTCAAACACCCTATCCTGCACACTCAAATTAGTATTTGAATATTGCTCGGAGATGATCGTATCTGTTAACACTGTGTAATCGGCATGTAATTGCCCTACGACAGTCAGGTTTGTGTCAAATAATTGGGTTTTTACCGAGGTACTGCCGATATTGATGATTAGAAACATTGGTTAATTGAATGTTATTAACTTCCAATAATAACTGGGACCATAGATGACCCCAGTTATTTGCTCATATTTGCCAGTCATTGCTCCACATCAACACACTATTCGATGCAGGCTCTGATTCTTCATTCCTTAGGAACGTGCATGGAATAACTTAAACAATGATGGCGCAGGAGCCAAAAGACCAGCCAGAATGTTCAAGTTATTTCATGCACGTTCCTGTCAAGTAGCCCACAGCTGTAAGCCGTATGCACTAACTCAATATCTGTACTAACATCAAGTTTGTTTTTAATGACTGAAACATAATTTGAAATAGTTTTGGCGCTTAAATTAAGCTGCTCACCAGTCGTCTGAGTTGAGTAGCCCTGTGCAATCAAAAGAAATACCTCAAACTCTCTTGGTGATAGTTTGTTGGTAATACAGTCGCGGTGATTATCGTCGAGTTGCTGTTTTACAAGTTGTTGAGCAATTTCGGGTTGAATAAACAGCTCATTTCGTGAAACTTGAAGCAATGCCTTAATCAGTAATGCTGGTGAACAGCTTTTGGTAATGTAGCCCTTGGCGCCACTTTCTAAAGCGCGCTTGATATAAATTAGTTCATCATGAACGCTAAAAACCAGAATTTTTGCGTTCTCATCACGTTTAACAATTTTTCGTATCGTTGCTAAGCCGCCAACACCCGGTAAAGATAAATCCATGATGACAATATCTGGCTGATGAGTAATATAAAGCCGGTAGGCCTGAGCGCCATCTTCTGCCTCAAGGATAGTCTCTATATTTTCAATTTTTTTTAGTAACATCCCATAACCCAGTCGCACGATGGCATGGTCGTCAACCAGCAAAATGGTTAGGCCTTGATTAATTTTCATGATACTAATGGAATGATTGCTGTCAGCATTACACCATGATCAGGCTGACTGCAAATATCAATTGTTCCACCCAGGCTTTCAATTCTTTCTCGAATACCCAATAACCCAAAACCCGATGTTGTGTTGGTCGTATTGAATCCAACTCCATCATCTTTGATACGCAATTTCAAGCTGTGATCAAACGTGTCGTGTAAGCTGATACTGATTGTGCTTGCTCTGGCATGGCGGGAAATATTGTTGAGCGATTCCTGAATAATACGATAAATAGTTATTTTTACATCATCAGATTGAATTGGTCGCAACAGATGTGCATCCAAACTGATTTGAGAATCCGGATTCATTTGCCGCCAGTTATTAATCAGTTCTTGTAGCGTGACAGTTAAACCCAGTTCATCCAGGCTGCTTGGTCTTAGTCGGTGCATCATTGAGCGAACGACTGAAAACAAGTCATCGCATATTGTCAGAATTGTATCGACAGCATCATTGCTTTGAGGATGTGACATTCCAATAGAACTGACAATCCCTTTTATAGCGGTTAAAGATTGGGCTATTTCATCGTGTAATTCTCGTGCCAGTGTTCGTCGCTCCTGCTCTTGTAAGTTCAGGGAGTGTTGAGTTAACAGTCGATTTTCATCAGTTTTTGAGTGTAATGCCTGCATAGCGTGGTTAAATGTGTCTGCAATTTGCTTGTATTCTGGCAGAGAAAACTCTCCCAAGCGCATTTTATAATCGCCAGCTTCGATTTGCCTTAACCCGTTTAATAAAACTGTTAAAGGTTTTAATGCTTGTCCAAGAATAAAATGGCACAGTACCCACACCAATAAACTTTGTAAGGCAAGCAAATAAAACAACCCTTGCGCCTCTCCCCAGGCTTCTTTAATTTCATTGTCTGGATTGTCACTCAGAATCAGCGTATAGATCTGATTATTGAGTTCAACAGTTCTGGATTGAATCTGCGGTTCTGGACGTACCAGATTGATAAACCATGATGGAGCAACCAGCGTATCAGCTGGATCTCTCTCTGTAATCATTGATGCGTTGAGGCTGGGATTAACACGAATGCTGAAATGGCGTTGCAGTTCGATCTGGCTGATCAGATCAGCCAGGTATTTTTTAGGTTGCGGTTTCTCTTTCAATTCCTGGATACCAATATCCAGCATCCCAGTCAGTGATTTATTTGAGCTGTTCACTTCTTTTTTGACCGAGTGTTTTGCGCTAATCACACTAAAAATAATTCCTGCTGTGGCAATTAATAACATGATTAGCACAATCACCAGATTGAGTCTGAATCTTAAATTCATTATTTAAATCCAATTCATTTCCAACATCATTGTAAACAAAAGCAAACGACTTGATGAATGGTAGACGGGTGATTATTTCCCAATTGCTATTGGGAGGATTTCCCAAGGTCTTGGTTGTTCGCAATTAGCACTTCATAATACAGTAGAATATCGCTCTGTCTGGAATTACTGAGGTTTGATTTAGACGATGATTGTCGGTTTACGGTTAACTGTTGTATTAGGCTTTTTTTGTGTATTTGCTTTAATTGATTTTGTTCATGCAGAGGATACTGTCGAATTACCAACAATGGAAATTATCAATACGACGCCATTAATGGGTAGTGGTCTGGAAGTGGACAAGATTCCCAGTATGGTCCATATTGCCAATGACAAGGACTTTGCTGCAGCACAAACTCAAAGCACCTCTGAACTATTGGAGCTGCAGTTTTCTGGAATTACCGTTAACAATCTGCAGAGCAACCCGTATCAAAAAGATATCCGCTATCGAGGATTTACCGCATCGCCATTACTGGGAAACCCACAAGGTCTGTCTGTCTATGTCAATGGAGTACGATTCAATGAACCGTTTGGCGATACCGTATTATGGGATCTGCTTCCAGACGATGCCATCAAGCAAATGGCATTGTTGCCAGGCTCAAATCCGATTTTCGGTCTTAACAGCCTGGGAGGAGCGTTATCGATTCGAACCAAAACTGGATTTACAGCACCAGGTCATGAGCTAGAGGGATATTACGGTTCATGGGATCGCAAGAACGGACGCTTCAGCAGCGGTGCTAATAACGGTAGTTTTGGTTATTATGTGACCGGCAATTATTTTATGGAGGATGGCTATCGAGATTTTTCTAACAGCCGGGTTCTGCAAGGCTTGAGTACGTTTAGCTGGCAAACTGATCGCTCTGATCTTAACCTGAATATTGCCTATACTGACAACAAACTGCATGGCAATGGCCCAAGTCCTGTTCAACTTGCCGCAATTAATCCAAAGCGGGTCTTTACCCACCCTGATCGCACCATTAACCGCCTGTTTCTTTCCTCTGTGGATGGTTTGTTGTGGGTAACCGATGACATTAAACTGTCAGGTGTCGCCTATCTCCGTCAAAGTAAAACCGGTTCATTCAATGGTGATGACAGCGATTTTGAGGAATGTGATGATGATCAGAATCAAGGCTTTATTTGCGAGGAAGACGATGACCAAGAAGCATTGCTGCTGGATATCAATGAGCAACCGATTATCGCCAATGATGCCTTGATTGGCGCGACTAATAATTTTTCCAATACCACCCAGTATGGCCGTGGTGGCAGTTTGCAAGTCTCTTTTTTACAACCAGTATTCGAGATGGATAATCAATTGATTATTGGCACTAGTTACGACAATGCCAAAATCAATTACAAGGCGGATACCGAACTTGGCACGCTAACCAACAGACGCGGTACTACTCGTAGTGGTGTTCTGGTTGACGAGGCACGTGTTCGACTGCGAAGTCGCACTGGTAGCTATTCGTTTTACCTGACCGATACCGTATCTGTAACGAATGCACTGGCGCTGACTTTTTCTGCCCGCTACAACCATACGGATATACGACTCAAAGATAAGGATGGAACTGAACTCAATGGCCGCCATACCTACGATCGTTTTAATCCGGCTGGCGGGTTTGTCTACAGTTTCATGCCAGAGCTTCAGTTTTACGGTAATTACAGCGAATCGAATCGGGCGCCGACGCCAGTCGAACTGAGTTGCGCCGATCCAGAGCAGCCGTGCAAGCTACCCAACGCATTCCTGTCCGACCCGAATCTGAAGCAAGTGGTGGCAAGCACTTGGGAAATTGGGCTTCGCGGTCGTGATGTGCCTTTGCCCAAAGGTCAAATGAACTGGAATGCCGGCTATTTTAATACCCACACAGATGATGAAATTTATTTCATTACTTCGGGACGAATCGCCAGTGAAGGTTTTTTCAGTAATATCGGCGAAACCCGCCGGCATGGTATGGAAGCAGGAATTGATACCCATTTCGATCAACTGATCAGTGATATGGATCGCTGGCATTTTTCTGCAAACTACACCTATCTTGATGCAACATTTCTGGATTCATTCACTGCGTTCAGCCCAAACAACCCATCCGCCGATGAAAATGGCGCAATTTTTGTCAATAATGGATCATTAATTCCAGGCGTACCCAAACACGTATTCAAGTTTGTTGCAGGAGTAGAGCTTTGGGATCGTTTTCACTTGTCACTGAATGGTGTACACAATAGCGATCAGGTTTTCAGAGGCGATGAAAGTAACCAGAATCCAAAACTCGGTGGTTACTGGCTGTTTAATTTGCGCGTGGAATTGGAAGTCTATGATCATGTGACCTTACTAGGCAAGATTGATAACCTATTTGATCGTCACTACAAAACCGGTGGAATCTACGGACAAGCAGCTGAGGTGTTAGGGAACGACTTTGACGATTCGCGCTTTGTCGCTCCGGGTTCAGATCGGGCTGGTTGGGCTGGTATTCGGATCAAGTTTTAATTTATACTCTTCGCACATGAAAATTTAGCATTTAGGGTGAGTGATTTTTTGTGGAGAGCAAGGCGGAAAACCTTGGTTGTAGTTATTCTACAGCAAGGGGGTTCCAGCGCCGCTATCCGCACCAAATTTACACACAAACCGTACCGCCATGGATGCTAAACTTTCATGTGAGGAGAGTATAAGTCATGTTAATAAGGCGATTGAACAGACTGGGTAGACAATCAACGAGGCAATTGATATTTCTGCACGTTATAACGCAATGTTTCCCGTTTAGAACAAACGTGCACGAAATAACTTGGACAACTGACCTGTCTTTTTGTCCATCTTCTGCGTTGTAGTAACAGTTACATAGCCTGTTCTGCGCCTGTTACTACGTCTTGAATACGAACAAAAATCTTACGCTAGTTGCCCAAGTTATTTCTTGCGCATCCCTAAGCAAACAAAGGCAGCCAGGATTAACCATTATGAGATTTAAGCAATGAATGATAAACAACTCGTAGCTCAACATGCTGTCAATCAGGTTGAGAGTGGTATGTTAGTCGGTCTTGGTAATGGATCGACGGTAAACTATTTTATTGAAGAACTTGCGCGACGCGTTGTAGCAAAACTGGGACAGATTTATCATAGGGCAACTATGGCTTAAATAAATCTGTCCCGTTTTGTCCTTTGTCCATTCAGATGCAAGACCTTAGCCACGCACAACAGCAGACATTGGTTCTTTTTTCTCATAGCACTTCTGACGTAGCGCTCAAGCAACTAACAATTATTGGTGGGCTTTTTCTACCAATAATTTTGTTACCGAATAACAGCGTTCAATAAATTCTTCAAATTCTATTAATACGGCCAATTTTGGCCAGACTCCAGTTTCCTGGCTGATTTGCCCTATAGAAAGTTGGTATTCCGCCAATAGTTGTATATAGATCTTTCGTTCTTGTTTAGGAATGACTATGGGTGGTAAACCTGCACGTAGTAACGGAATATTTGATAGTAACCTTGCAATACGGCCATTACCATCCCAAAAAGGGTGTGTGTGAGCTAACCCTACATGTAGCTTTGCGTAAATATTATGGGCATTACCCATTTCAATTGGCTGTTGATTAGCTGCGTTTATTGCAATTAAAATTTCGCGCATTAAGTATGGTACTTCGCTGGGAAGCGCGTACTCAATATAAACTTGTTCATCATTTTTTGTTACCACGTAAGTACCGTTGGGTTCTATTTTCCATAGACCATTAGGCTTATAAATATCAGTAACATTGTCGGTTTGCACCGCCTTGTGTAAATCAAAGATGGATCTCTCTGTTATAGGCTTGTTCAGGCTTTGGTATAGAATGTCTATGGCTTTCGCGTGTCCAATCACTTCCTGGTGATCTTTAATCGATGTGCCGAAAATGGTCAGGCCTTCCTCCAGCACAAAATGAGTATCACCTAAAGTTAAGGTATTTCCTTCTATCGCAGTGGACGTGTGTGTCCAGAGATCACGCAGCTGCTTGATTAAAGCTGTTTTTTTAGAAGGACTTAATCCGATAAGAAATTGAAATGTGGGCTCGGCATTCGTGATTATCAGCTCATAGCGCGTGGAACGACGATGACCACTTTTTCGTAGGATACCCTCGTCTACCCAATGAGCAAGCCAACGACGAAGCGTTCTTTCCGAAACCGTGTGATCGATTTTTACCGCCAATTCTGGCAGTGAGAGTGAACACTCATGTGCGTCGAAAACAGCCAAAATTGTTTTTTTCTCTATTTTAACGGCCATATAAACTTCTAAATCATGATTTATACGGTCATTGTAGGTGAAATACGGCCATTATTCGATGTTGTTAATTTGAAAGCGACGTTCTCAAGGGCTTTCAGTTTTGTAGTGCAGAGATAAAAAGGGATTCAAACAATTGTTACTTGAAAGACTAAGTCGAAGTCCGCAAATAAATTCAAAGGGGGTATCCGCTTCACTCTCCCCCCTGTGTCAGGATAGTTGTCGCCTCTAATATTTAAGTAGAGGTCACAAAAGATGAGCGTAAAATACAGTCAATCATTCAAAGTCCAGGCCGTGGAAAAGGCACTGAATCGTCGAGAAGGA
>JAZGEP010000194.1:0-12980 GCA_036478815.1 Methylococcales bacterium | reverse complement strand
TCGCTACAAGCCGTATCATCATGCGTCGAATATGGCTAGAAAGTAAATAGGCATGCCTAGTCATGATAAAGATGCCTGCTGATCTGTTTCGTTAATAATGTCCAATGTATTCAAGTGACTTGTCCTTCGGTAACACGCTTAGGAGCGCGCATGGAATAACTTGAACAATTATGGTGCAGAATTTTTGTTTCTGACTAACGCAATCTCAAGAGGCGCATAGCTGTTCTACGCAACGATTGAGATGGTTTCGTCAGGAGCAAAAAGACCAGCCAGAATGTTCAAGTTATTTCATGCACGTTAAGTACCTGAGCATCCAGACCGAGCGCAACGTAGTCAATACGCGGCATTGCGGCGCCCGCAGTGGAAAGCGTATGAGAAATTCGGGCTAGCACTGTGATGACAGGGTCAAGCTTAGTATTGTGGTGTATGTTTGAAATTCTTCTAAAAGGTATATTTTGGTAACACACTCTGTTTTCTTGAAATATTGGTGGTTTTGAGAGAATAGCATTAAATTTTTTATCAATTACTGGGTTTTATGACTAACCTGGAAGAAAACTATCCTGAACACAGGGCAATATTATCTAAAGATAATTGATGCTGAATCGTTTTTTAAAACCTTAAAATCCACTAATAATACAACCATTTTATGGTTATCTAATCAGTATTTCCGCACCCAATCGTTTCATCAATAACTCACGGTAGTGTTCCGCCTTGGCAACTTGCAAACTTTCAAGTGGATTATAATCATCGGTTACTACAAATGCATTTTTTGTGTCAATACTGATTTCTTTTTTCGTCAGTTTTTTTTCGATTAGTTGATTGTTTTTTTTCGGTTTCAACGCAGTAGGTGAATTGGAAACCAAAAAGACAATGTCATTAAAATCTTTACCAGGCTCGGAAACAAACACGCGTCGATGCGAAAACACTGCATCAAGAGTGAGCGCAACGGCTGCTACGGAGATTTTATCAGGACCTTCAAGAAAACCGATCATATTCAATGCCAGAACACCATTATCTTTCAACAACGAGTTCAAAGTCTGTATCATTTCTACACTGAGCAAGTGAATCGGCTCGGTTCCTCCGGTAAAACAATCATGAATAATGATGTCATATTGTTTGTCCAGTTTTGTCACTTGATAGCGTGCGTCACCGATAATCAAATCCCCAGTGGGTTTGAAGTTAAAATATTTGCTGGCAACTCTAGCTACTTCCGGATTAATTTCGATTGTATCTGTTGTGATTCCTTTTCGATCCAAAACACCCACAAGATGACCACTACCCAGTCCAATCAACAAAGCATTTTTAGCATCCGGCAAAAAATCTGGTAATAAACCGACGATACGTTGATAGCTCAATAAACCGTTTCCAGTATCCAGACTCTCAGCACCGATGGTTGATGAATCCGATAATAACCACCTGATTCTTTCGTAAGGCTGATCAACGACACGTATCCAACCATCATGACTTTCAACATCTGATAACACACGATAATTTTTCACAATGTGTTTCTCGTGTAACAAATAAACACTCGTCAACACGATTGCCACAGCCAGACTAGACATCATCCATAAAATCGGTTTTACAACGAGTTGCAAACGTCTTAATTCATAGATCGCTAACATCAAAGACAGTCCTAAAAGTACCAAACTAATACACAGAATAATCAATTTGATGCCTGCTAGCGGCAGTAAATAAAACCCAAGTAACAATGTTCCGATAACGCTACCCAGTGTACTGACTGCATAGACAGAGCCAACCACAAATCCAACGCTTTCAAGTCGCGACGTAGCCATTTTAATAACAAATGGTCCAGCCATGCCCAATAACACCAGGCAAGGTGAAAAAAGTATAAATGCACTTGTAAAAGCCCCTGCGCGCAAGCCTAGACTGTTGGTTGCTGACAGTACACCTGGACTCATCAGCGGAATAATTCCAGTAAATATTGCTGCTAGAAAAATCACATGAGACAAACGGACAACACCTTGTTTGTCCGCTAACAAGCCACCGACATAATAGCCAATAGCCAATGCCAGTAATGTCACCGATATCAGTGAAGACCAGACAAATAAACTGACACCATAAAATGGCCCGATGATGCGGGTTCCCATTAACTCAATCATCATCACTGCGGCACCTGTTATAGAGACGATCACACACAGGAATAGATGATCAGTTAAATTTGTTTGGACGTTTTTATGCTCTGTTCTCATTGTGTAAATCTGAGCAAAATGGCCGGCTCTGCTACTTTGTCCCATTACTAAACTCCTGTTTGCTAAAAAAGGCCATGTATCGTATACGATGACATGACCTTTTGGGTTTTCCTAAGGAACGAGGATTTAATAATATACGAAAGTTTGACGCAGGATTTTTGTTCGTCTTCAAGGCGTAGAAATAGGCGCATAGCAAGCTACGCAACTGTTTCTACAACGCGGAAGACGGACAAAAAGACAAGTCAATATTCGTATATTATTAAATCCTCGTTCCTTAGTCAGAATAAAAACTCTAAGTTATTATTATGTAACTTAATTTCCATATACGTTCCTTAATAAAAAATAGAGCGTCCAAGAAATAAGCATATTCGATAAATCAAGAGATGCAGCACAAGGATCAATGGACGATAAAGTACAGCATACTGGAGTATGTGAGCAATTTGAGTTCGCTTCTAACGCGGTGATGCACCTTCTGCGAGATTTTGAACAAGCTCTAACAGCAAGTGATGATTGAATAATGATTAATATCGCTGCTGTTTTTTTAACAAGTTAAGAGGAAAATCTCATGACCAAACGATTTTTTAAACACAGTTTCATAGCTAGTTGCATGTTGTTATTATTCAGCACAGCAGATAGCTATGCGGGTTCACGATACGATGCTACTTATCAGGGCTATCGTAACAGTAATTACTATCAACCATATGGGTCGCGCTTGTCATTCGGATATAAATCTGGATATTCAGATTCTGGTTATCGCAAGGGCTATCGTGAAGGAAGACGCTTTCAACGCAGGAGAGAGGGGAATTATAGACGAAGTAGTTATTATGGGAATTATGGAACCCGTTATTGTCCAACACAACGGCGTTACAGAGATTACAGACGTTGGTAAGTGATAGAGTGACTCATCAATGGGTGATGACATTGGTGATGACGTTTCGCTTTGGGCGAAGACAGTACTCAAATGAGATAATATGAAGAACAGGCTAATCGCGTTTGTCTCTGGCGGTTAAATTTATCCAGACGTTATCCTGCTCAATGCTTAAATAAACAGACCCTCTCCTTCTTAGGAGGGGGCTGTTTATTTCGTAACAACTCTTTTGTTTAGTTAAGCGATTTTACGCAGCCAAATCAAGATATTCCACACAGTAAGAGCTGCAAATGCAACGCATGTCCAAGCTGGTATGCTTAATCCCAGAAAAGTCCATAAAACATCAGCACATTCTCCGGTTCCACTAAGCATGGCTTCAATCGTTTTGCTCAAGGGAAAATTTTTAAACATGTAGGAGAGACCAGGGCCACAACTTGGGAGTTCTTCAGCGGGTAAATTTTGTATCCAAACATGTCTGCCGGAGATCATCATTCCGGCGATCGCGATGCCGGTTATTAATCCTGAATAGATCTTTGTGCCAGTTCTGGCTGGGTGATGTATTGCCGCCAGCAAGCTGACCAAACCAATTAGGAGGATAATAATACGTTGGGATATGCATAATGGGCATGGCTCTAATTCCTCAACAAACTGGAAATAAGCAGCAACCAAAAGAGCAGAAAAGCAAAAGAGAAATGCCAGCAAAAAGGCCAGGCGGGCGGTCAGTTTCATGCAACGAGTCCTATATTAACTTTTAGAGTGAGTTTCAGCGTGGGCATGATCTCCCAGATGACGATGATATCATCAAAACATTGCACGTGTTATCAACGCTCGTTAGTCCGCCACCGATTCAATCAATTTCTCCACTCTACAACTATTCTTGCTTCGTGAGCGTATTAAGTCTGCTGAAATATTGTTTCAGAGAAGGATTTAGTGCGGAATATGAATAGTAAAAATAGATAGAATTAGGTCTTGATATGGTGATGACAGGAACGTGCATGGAATAACTTGAATATTTTGACTTGTCTTTTTGCTTCTGACTAAGCGATCTCAATCGTTCCGTAGAACAACTAAGCGCCTCTTGAGATCGTTTCGTCAGAAACAAAAATCCTGTCCCATCATGTTCAAGTTATTCCATGCATGTTCCTAAGTTGAGTGGTTACGATTATTCTTCATTGACCAGAAGTAGCTCATCTTCACTGTTTTCCCAGCTTACAGGGTTGTCTGCGGTTGAGTCGCCAAGTTTGATCATTAAGCGCACTTCATTCATGGAATCAGCCGAATGTAATGCATCCTCGTAAGAGATCTTTCCATCTTTGTATAAATCATACAAATTTTGGTCAAATGTTTGCATGCCTTGTTCACGTGATTGTTTCATCAATTCTTTAAGCTTGTGAACCTCACCCTTGCGAATTAAATCACTTGCCAGCGGAGTATTCAATAGGATCTCCACCGCCGGAGCGCGGCCTTTACCATCTGCACGTTTGATTAATTGCTGAGCCACGATACCGCGCAAATTAAGCGATAAATCCATAAATATCTGTCGATGCATTTCTTCGGGGAAAAAATGCAGTATACGGTCAAGCGCCTGATTAGCATTACTAGCATGCAGCGTACTTAGGCACAAATGACCGGTTTCGGCAAAAGTGATTGCATGTTGCATGGTTTCGCGGGATCGTATTTCACCAATCAAAATCACATCAGGCGCTTGGCGTAATGTGTTTTTTAGAGCAATCTCATAGGATTCGGTATCCAGACCAACTTCACGTTGAGTCACAATGCACTGTTCATGATTATGGATGTACTCGAGCGGATCCTCGATCGTGATAATATGACCGCTGCTGTTCATATTGCGATGCTTGATAAGCGCTGCCAATGATGTCGATTTACCCGTTCCAGTCGCGCCTACAAATAAAACCAGGCCACGTTTTTCCATTACCAGGTCTTTTAAAGAAGCTGGTAAGGTGAGTTCATCGACTGATGGTATCTCACTGACAATACGACGCACCACCATTCCAACAGTATCGCGTTGTATAAATGCACTGGCTCGAAAACGTCCGATTTTTGGAAAACTGATCGCAAAGTTAGCTTCTTTGACGGTTTCCAGTTCTGAGCGCTGGTATTGATTCATGGAGCCGAGGATGATTTCTCGTGTATCTTCTGGCAGCAGCTTTTTCTTGCCAATCGGATAGATTTTTCCGTCAATTTTAATAGATGGTTGTTTGCCAACTGTAATAAACAAATCAGAGGCCTTTTTTTCAGACATTAATACCAGCAATGATTGTATATCCATCGATTTCTACCTTTTTGACAATGAAGTGTTGAGAGCTAATATAAAACTTAAATTTTGCAAGTGTTTGCACACGTCAAGTGCATACCATTGATCAGAATAAATTCTTATCAATTGCGCGCGGACGAGCGGTTTGTTTGGTAATCACATGTTGTTTAACCAAATCACTCAAACATTGATCCAGTGTTTGCATGCCATCTTTGCGTCCCGTTTGAATAGCAGAATACATTTGTGCCACTTTGGCTTCACGAATCAGATTTTTAATGGCGTTCGTGGCGACCATGATTTCGTGAGCAGCAACACGCCCACCTCCTGATCGTTTCAATAATGTTTGTGAAATTACAGCTTGCAATGACTCGGACAACATTGCACGAATCATGTCTTTTTCTGCTGCAGGAAACACGTCGATAATACGATCGATGGTTTTAGCAGCAGAACTGGTATGCAAAGTACCGAACACCAAATGCCCGGTTTCGGCAGCAGTCAAGGCTAGTCGAATGGTTTCCAGATCTCGTAACTCACCAACCAGAATGATATCTGGATCTTCACGTAATGCAGAGCGCAGTGCTTCATTAAATCCATGGGTGTCACGATGAACTTCGCGCTGATTAATCAAACATTTTTTACTTTGGTGAACAAATTCGATGGGATCTTCAACTGTTAAAATATGTTCATAGCGATCACTGTTGACATGATCAATCATCGCTGCCAGTGTCGTCGATTTACCTGAGCCAGTTGGCCCGGTGACTAGAATGAGTCCTTTCGGTTTATCGGTTACATCAGCGAAAAATTGTGGACATTTAAGATCTTCCAATGTGAGGATTTTAGAAGGAATGGTTCTGAAAACAGCGGCTGCACCACGATTCTGAGTAAAAGCATTGACACGAAACCGCGCAATACCTGGTAACTCGAAGGAAAAATCTGTTTCCAGAAATTCTTCGTAGTCACGGCGCTGTTTGTCATTCATAATGTCGTAAACCATCGCGTGCACTTGTTTGTGCTCAAATGGATCAATATTAACGCGACGTATATCACCATCAACACGAATCATTGGTGGTAGACCAGCGGATAAATGTAAATCCGAAGCGTTATTTTTTACCGAGAATGCTAAAAGCTCTGCTATATCCATAATAGTTGTTAAATACCGTTAAAATCATCAGATGTGAGTACTTAGTTACCAAGTATAGTCAAGGGATAAAAAACTGCTTGATATGGATATGGCTGCCCGATTAAAAGCTGTTCGTCAGAGGATTTCGCTGGCAGCGAATCAAGCTGGAAGAAACCCTCAATCTGTAACATTGATTGCAGTGAGCAAGACCCAGTCAGATTGTGATATTGCGCAAGCCTGGCGCCTCGGACAACGCCATTTTGGTGAAAGCTACGTGCAAGAAGCCATGCACAAGCAGCAGAAACTTGCTCATTTTCCTATGAGTTGGCATTTTATTGGCCCATTACAGTCCAACAAAACACGTCATGTTGCCAATGCTTTTTCCTGGGTGCATAGTGTCGACAGGTATAAAATTGCCAAACGACTGAGTGAACATAGAAGTGAACAGCTTCCGGCGTTAAACATCTGTTTACAAGTTAATATCAGTCAAGAGCCAACGAAAAGTGGTGTGTTGCCAGCGCAGCTTCCAGAATTGGCTGAATCAGTTAGTCGATTACCGCATTTGAATTTGAGAGGATTAATGGCAATTCCAGCTCGTACAGACGATTTGGCACAACAACGCAGACTATTCAGAGAATTGCGCAGCTTGTATGATCAGTTGAATCAATTTAATCTTGACACTTTGTCGATGGGAATGTCCAACGACCTTGAAGCGGCAGTGGCGGAAGGAGCGACACTGGTTCGTGTTGGTACTGATTTATTTGGAACCAGAAAAGTTGAATTAGATGGTTTGAGAGAATAGAATTATCAATATTACACAGTATCAGAAACAATCTGTTAGAAAGAGACTGGTAGATTTGATACTTCATTTTTTAACCAGTGCAAGACTTGTTTGGAACTTTTCAGATGAGAGAGTACATCTGCACTTGGTCGCGTATCAACAGATAATAGTTGCCACTGAGACAACAGTCTATTTAGTTGTGTTAACTGGTGAGTAGTAAAATTCCAGTTGCGCTGAAATAACACAATATTTTCATTGCTTACCTCAACTGTTTGGTTTCTGATGGATTCCAGCGTTTGCTTCAACGAATCAATGGTATCGAGTTGATTTTCGATTAGATGAGTCAGCGTTTGCGCATTCAATGTAATCGTTGGTGTTGAACGATTATCAGAAATCACTTTCAATGATTGAATTAATTCCAGTGTAGAGAATCGAATTGCCGTTGCAATAAAGCCGGCGGCTTCCATTTCATAGAGATAATTTTGATCATAGAGCGATTCTGGTTGGCTGACAGTGGTTATTTCAGCGGTTTCGCAGATTGCAGAGGACGAGAAAAGTAATCCCGGGTACCAGTGTCTGGAGGTTTCATGGTCAATAATCTTGTGTGCTATGCGGCAACTACCGATTTTAAGGCTCGCATGACCTGCGACACCAATATTTAACCAGATCGCTGGTTGGTTGTTGCCATAGCGTCCCTGTGTATAAGCGACTGCCCCAGCAGCAGCAAGTTTGCCAACACCTGAAATGGTTAAGGTGATGTTGTGTTTTCTGAAAACTGAATAAGCTGTTTCATCCATACAACGCTTCAAGCCATAATATTGAATGATGGGTTTGGCTTCACAGTCCAGAGCTACGATCAGGTGAAAAGTATAGTTGTTATTGTTCATTGGTATGATATTTCAATAGTTGATCATAGTGCAGAACTTCCTGATGCTTATGACGTTTGCGTGCACCCGCCAGATAGATTTGCAACTTTGTGATTAAGGTCTGGCGTGCAGCTATTTTGTCATCCGCTTGCAGTTGGTGGTTTTTTAGTAAATTATCCAAAGCAGTAATCCGAAATCGATCCATGCCCCAATATTTTCTGGAAAGCTGATCTTCATGTCCTCCGTATTTGACTAATAATCGTTGATCAACATACAAAACGGGAAATTGATGGGTGATGCGTAACCATAAGTCGTAATCTTCACAAGCCAGTAAGTTCTCATCAAATAAACCGACACGATCAAAAATCGATTGGTGGATTACAACCGATGAAGGTGAAATTGCACATAGTGGCAAACAATGCTGAAAAATCCATCCCCCCTTTTTCTGATGTTTTTGATGAGGATTGACTCGCTGCCCATTTCTGATCCAGATTTCATCGCTATGGCAAAGCTTCATTGAAGGATTTTGTGAGATAGCTTGTTGCTGCTGGGCAAGTTTATTCGGTAGCCATTGGTCATCAGAATCGAGGAATGCCAACCAGGGGCTTCGCGCAAGCTGTATGCCTTTATTTCGCCCTGCACTAACGCCTTGTTGCGATTGTTTGTAGTAGATAACAGATGGAAAGTCTGTGGCGATCATGGTTTCGGTATGATCAGATGAGCCATCATCAATGACAATGATTTCAAAAGGGGGAATGGTTTGTTCGATGACCGATTGAATTGCACGAGATAACAGAATTGCGCGGTTATAGGTTGGAATAATAACCGATATCAGCTGATGCATGAATTATGAAGGGAACACCTGGGTGGTATTAGTAGAAGTGATTGATTTACTTTTATCGAATTAATCGGTATTCTAATTTGTTTTGATCGGCATTGCTTAACAAAATCACGCATCATGGAATAAAGACAATGGGAACTCAAGCACAAGATTTTTCAAAACGTCGACTTAAAACTCATTCAATGGTTAAAGAGCTGTTACAGGAACGGCAACACATGTGGTTGTTGTATTGTCAGTTTGCCAGCAAGGATGAGGAAGCTGATGATCATTCAGTTGAGTTAGCAGTGCGTCACTTTTGCCAAGTCTTGATTGATTATATTTCGCTTGGTCATTTTGGTATTTATCAGCGTATTGCCGAAGGCAATGAACGTCGTCAGAATGTTTTGATTGTGGCGCAACAAGTCTATCCATTATTGATCGAATTGACGGATGATGCTGTTAAATTTAATGATAAATATGAGAACTTGCACAATGAAGCGCTCAAACAACAATTAAATACTGATTTATCTGCACTCGGTGAAAGTCTTGCCGCTCGCATTGAACTTGAAGACCAGCTAATTGACTCGTTAAAAACATAACTTGAAATTTCGTTATTCAGCGCACTGTAGATTATCCAGAACCGATTTTGATTGTTGATCGACTGTTTTTTTGTATCACCAACCTTACCGTCTAAGACCTGCTCTTGCTTCACACGTGCAAAATAGAGTATTTTGCACGTGTGGGATATTGTGGAGAGTAAGGTTGAAAATCTTAACTGTAGTATGTTTCCTTGTAGCATTGATCAAAAAATCTAATGCATCGAAATAACATTATTCAAGACATAAGACATTCACATCACATGCCGCAATGATTATTCTTCATTGGCGAAGGCTCTTAGTAAGTCAAACAACCAAAAGTCATGGTGACATGATATAATGTTCGGTTATTCATGATTCATCAGGTTGGGTTAGTGATTGAGCGCAGTGATCATTAAAAGCTGGATATCACTCAACTAACTTTAACTTAAAAAAACAGAGGAAAAGCAGTGAGTAAAGAGTTTATTTTTACATCGGAATCGGTATCCGAAGGCCATCCAGATAAAATGTCAGATCAAATTTCTGACGCAATACTGGACGCGATAATCGCTCAAGATAAGCATGGACGTGTTGCATGTGAAACCATGGTGAAAACTGGAATGGTCGTGCTTGCTGGGGAAATTACTACCACCGCAATTATTGACTATGAGCCGATTGTTCGTGATGTCGTCAACAGTATTGGATATGACAACTCCGATGTTGGCTTTGATGGCGACAATTGCGCGGTATTAAATGCATTGGGGCGCCAATCTCCTGATATTGCTCAAGGTGTTGATCGTGCCAATCAAGAAGATCAGGGAGCAGGTGACCAAGGACTGATGTTTGGTTATGCGACCAATGAAACCGATGTATTAATGCCAGCACCGATTGCATATGCACATCGACTTGTACAAAAACAGGCTGAGGTGCGTAAATCCGGTGCATTGAAATGGCTGCGACCAGATGCGAAAAGCCAGGTAACTTTTTTATATCAGGATGACAAGCCGGTCGGAATTGATGCTGTTGTTTTGTCAACCCAGCATGATGATGACATCAGTTTGTCTGATTTGCAGGAAGCGGTAATGGAAGAAATCATCAAGCCTGTATTGCCTGCAGAATGGCTGAGTAGTAAAACCCAGTACCATATTAACCCGACTGGCAAGTTTGTCATCGGCGGCCCTGTTGGCGATTGTGGTTTGACTGGACGTAAAATTATTGTTGATACCTATGGTGGAATGGCGCGTCATGGTGGTGGTGCTTTTTCTGGCAAGGATCCATCTAAAGTTGATCGATCAGCTGCTTATGCCGGACGTTATGTAGCGAAGAATATTGTGGCTGCCGGACTTGCGGATCGTTGTGAAATACAGATTTCCTATGCTATTGGCGTCGCTCAACCGACATCAATCAGTATCGATACCTTTGGTACTGGCAAAATTAATGACACCAAGATTGAAGTCTTGGTCAAAAATCTGTTTGATTTGCGCCCATATGCATTGGTAACAATGCTCGATTTAATCCGCCCAATCTATCGTCAAACTGCAAGTTATGGGCACTTTGGTCGCAATGATATTGATTTGCCATGGGAAGCAACTGATAAAGTGGATGAATTAAAAGCTGCAGTTTAAGTCACTATTCGGCTCAGCCCTGATTTCCTCCATACTGAGTTAAAGCGCTTTGACACTTGTTAAACTGCGCCCTTGTTCTGAAGTATATTTGGGACAACCTGAACAGTTACCATTTAATCTACAAATATTTTCTACTACTTCCGTTCAAGGGGCGTTGCAGCGAGTCGATAACGTATCGTTATAAGTCATATTATGGTTTATAGAGCATATGTTAATCGAGTCGTTAGGCTTGAATGGAACGTTTCTGATTTAACGACGCTCTGCATTTTATTGGAGAAAAACTATGAATGCAGTTGTGGATAACAACTTCACTGATTATAAAGTCACAGACATGAGTCTTGCTGATTGGGGTCGCAAAGAAATTGCGATTGCTGAAACTGAAATGCCAGGCTTAATGGCGTTACGTGAAAAATATGGTAAAGATAAACCACTAAAAGGTGCGCGTGTTGCAGGGTCTCTGCACATGACTATTCAAACCGCTGTTTTAATTGAAACGCTGGTTGAACTTGGTGCTGATGTACGCTGGGCTTCCTGTAATATTTTCTCAACACAGGATCATGCTGCGGCAGCAATCGCAGCTGTAGGCATTCCAGTGTATGCAACAAAAGGCGAAACCCTGGATGAATACTGGGAGTACGCGCACCAAATCTTCGCTTGGGATGATGGCGGTACACCAAACATGATTCTTGATGATGGTGGTGATGCAACCATTCTAATTGAGCTTGGCACCAAAGCAGAAAGCGACTTATCTGTTCTGGATAACCCGGGCAGTGAAGAAGAAATCGCTCTGTTTAAATCAATCAAGGCCAAATTAAAAACTAACCCGAACTGGTATTCAACCATTCGCGCTAATATTAAAGGCGTGACTGAAGAAACCACAACAGGTGTACATCGTCTGTATCAAATGGCTGAAGCCAATGAGTTAACTTTCCCTGCGATTAACGTTAACGATTCTGTTACAAAATCAAAATTTGATAATTTATATGGTTGCCGTGAGTCGTTAGTTGATGGTATTAAGCGTGCGACAGACGTGATGATTGCTGGCAAGATTGCTGTTGTGCTAGGTTATGGCGATGTTGGTAAAGGCTGTGCTCAATCACTGAGTGGTTTGGGTGCAACCGTATGGGTGACTGAGATTGATCCGATTTGTGCTTTGCAGGCAGCAATGGAAGGCTTCCGCGTTGTCAATATGGATGAAGCTTGCTCTCAAGCGGATATTTTTGTAACCGCTACTGGTAATTATCATGTCATTACCAAAGAACATATGATGGCAATGAAAAACCAATCGATTGTCTGCAACATCGGTCATTTTGATAATGAAATTGATTGTGCCGGGTTGGCTGATTTCAAATGGGAGAATATCAAGCCACAAGTTGATCATATTATTTTTCCTGACGGCAAACGTATTATTCTGTTGGCTGAAGGACGTTTGGTTAATCTGGGTTGTGCAACAGGACATCCAAGTTTTGTCATGTCAAATTCCTTCACCAATCAAACCTTGGCTCAGATAGAGCTATGGGCACATGGTGAAAACTATGAGAATAAGGTTTACATGCTTCCAAAACAACTGGATGAAGAGGTTGCACGTTTGCATCTTGGTAAGATTGGAGCAAATCTGACTGAATTAACAGATTATCAGGCAGATTATCTGAGTCTTGACAAGAAAGGCCCTTATAAACCAGAGCATTATCGATACTAGATTTTTATCTGGGATTAAATGTTTTTTAGATAAGGGGCGGAAACGCCCCTTATCTATATAAGTACCTGATCATAATTAATTTAACATTTTGCTTGTCTTTTTTCTCATCTTCGGCGTTGCATAAATAGTTACATAGCTCAC
>JAZGEP010000193.1:0-6001 GCA_036478815.1 Methylococcales bacterium | reverse complement strand
GGCAATTGCTGGCACTGGTGATATGCGCAGCATTCTTGAGCAAGCTTCTGCTGGCAGTGAGCAAGCTCAATTGGCGATTGATATGTACTGTTACCAGATCAAGAAAATCATCGGTGCTTACTATGCTGTTCTCGGCTCGGTTACAGCACTGATTTTTACTGGAGGAATCGGCGAGAATTGCCCACTGATTCGTTGGAACATCGTCCAGGGTCTGGATATGTTGGGTCTATCTATCGATGCTGATAGCAACCAACAATCGAGTAATACACATCGCGATATTGCGATATCTCATTGTAAAACGCGCTGTTTGGTTATCAAATGTAATGAGGAGCTAGAGATAGCTCGTCAAATAGCGACTGTACTCGATATCTCTTAACATCAGGAGGTTCTCATGGAACAAACTTCTCAATCCTTCCAGTTAAGCGATGAGATGCTTCAACAAATGGATACATACTGGCGAGCAGCGAACTATATTTCTGTCGGTCAAATCTATCTGCTCGATAATCCATTACTGAAAGAAAAACTACAGATTCAGCATATTAAAACCAGATTGCTGGGTCATTGGGGAACAACACCTGGTCTCAATTTTATTTATGTGCATTTGAATCGGCTCATCAAAGCGCATGATTTGAATATGATTTACATTTGTGGGCCCGGACATGGTGGGCCGGGAATGGTCGCGAACAGCTGGCTGGAAGGCAGTTATAGTGAGTATTATCCACACATTTCTCAAGATGCTGTGGGTCTCCAAAAACTGTTTAAGCAATTTTCTTTTCCAGGTGGCATCCCCAGTCATGTTGCCCCTGAAACGCCTGGTTCAATACACGAAGGTGGTGAGCTTGGCTATGCACTATCTCATGCTTACGGTGCGGTGTTTGATAATCCTGATTTGATCGCCTGTTGTGTTGTTGGTGATGGCGAAGCGGAAACCGGGCCACTGGCAACTGCCTGGCATTCCAATAAATTTCTCAATCCAGCGCGTGACGGTGCAGTGTTACCGATTCTGCACCTGAATGGCTATAAAATCGCCAATCCAACCATCCTCAGCCGCATTGATGAAGATGAGTTACGTCAGTTGTTTATTGGCTATGGCTATCAACCTTACTTCGTTGAAGGTGACGACCCAGCACTGGTACATCCTGCAATGGCGCAAGCGTTAGAGGCGTGTTTGTCTACGATTCACAGCATTCAGCAATCCGCCCGTGATGGTGCAGGAAAAAACCAGCCACGCCCACGTTGGCCGATGATTATACTGCGCACTCCAAAAGGCTGGACTGGGCCAGAGCAGGTTGACGGCAAAAAAACCGAAGGTTTCTGGCGTTCTCATCAAGTACCGCTGTCTGGTTTAGCTGATAATCCAGCGCATGTCAAAATCCTTGAACAGTGGTTGCAAAGCTACCGTCCAGCAGAATTATTCAATGCCGAAGGTGAACCAACACCTGAAATACTAGCGTTGGCTCCAAGTGGTCAACGTCGTATGAGCGACAACCCACATGCCAACGGTGGATTGTTGTTGCGTGATTTACAGTTACCGGATTTTCGTGACTATGCGGTTGACGTATCCGCACCGGGTGCTGCGATTGCTGAATCAACGCGAGTGATGGGTTACTTCTTGCGTGATGTCATGAAGTTGAATTCCAAACAGAAAAACTTTCGTATTGTAGGCCCGGATGAAACTGCATCGAATCGTTGGGGGAGTGTGTTCGAGGTAACATCACGCGTGTGGATGGAAGAAATCCTGCCCGAAGATACCGATTTGTCTCAAGACGGACGGGTCATGGAAATTTTAAGCGAACATACTTGTCAGGGCTGGCTAGAGGGCTACTTGTTAACTGGACGACACGGCTTCTTTTCCTGCTATGAAGCCTTCATCCATATTATCGATTCGATGTTCAATCAGCATGCAAAGTGGCTGAAGACCTGTAATAAAATTCCCTGGCGTCGCCCCATTGCATCCTTGAATTATTTACTCACCTCACATGTCTGGCGACAAGATCATAATGGTTTATCGCATCAAGACCCCGGCTTTATCGACCACGTTGTCAATAAAAAAGCTGAAGTGATTCGGGTTTATCTGCCACCTGATGCCAATACCTTGTTATCAGTCACCAACCATGTATTGCGCAGCCGCAATATGATTAATGTGATTGTTGCAGGGAAACAGCCAGAATTACAATGGTTATCGATGGATGCAGCGATTAAACACTGTGAAGCGGGTATCGGTGTTTGGGAATGGGCAAGTAATGATGCGGGCAGCGAACCAGATGTGGTGATGGCCTGTGCTGGTGATGTGCCAACAATAGAGACACTGGCAGCGGTTGATATTCTGCGGCAAAAGCTGCCGGATCTGAAGGTGCGCATGGTTAATGTGGTTAACTTGATGAAATTACAGCCTGACAACGCGCATCCAAATGGCTTGACGGATCGTGATTTTGACGACATTTTTACCCGTGATAAACCAATCATTTTTGCTCATCACGGCTATCCCTGGTTGATTCACAGATTAACTTATCGGCGTACCAATCATCATAATTTGCATGTGCGCGGGTATAAGGAAGAAGGCACTACATCGACGCCTTTCGATATAACAGTGATGAATGATATTGATCGCTTTCATCTGGTCGGCGATGTTGTTGATCGGGTGCCGAAGCTGAGGAATCAAGCTGTTTATCTGAAACAATTCATCCGCGATAAATTGATTGATCATAAACACTATATCAATCAGCATGGTGAAGACATGCCAGAGATTCGTGATTGGCAATGGCCTGCTGATTGACACGAGAGAGTAATCACCCAGGTTGTCAAAGAAAGTCCATTATCCTGAAATAAATTCCCCCGTTTTTTGACTTTTCCTTTATTGAAAGAGCATGCCGATTTTTATGCATTGTGTAAGGAATATTCTCTTGCTCCCATTCCTTCAAATCACATTAATGCGCCCGGCATCATCTTTCTGCAAATAGTTCCAGTTTACTTTTCAAGTTATTTATAATCCATAAGCTGGGAAGGTAAAAATAGCCAAAACGGCTTGTTTTCAACAACCTAGCCCTGTTGTATCATCCTTTGAGAAAAGTGCTGGAGCTGGGTAGCTATACTTTGTACGGTCACGGCTGCAGAAAGTGCATGACAATTTATTGCAGATAAAACGAGAGCAAACATGATAGGAAATTCATTAATCAATATGACCAATAAAACAAATCACTGTAAGGTACTAAAATTGTTTGCGACAAAATCTATAGAGCCTCTGATCCAGGCTAAGTTTAGCTGTAGAATTATTCTATTCTAGAATGATTTACTTGCGAAATGGTTCTTAGCCCATCTTTGTCAGCAAAAATAAACATTATGTTATAAATCAATATGATAATATTTTTATAAGTTTATTATGGCACTACATTTTGCTGTAAAATCAATAGCTTATGATATGGGTGAATCTGTTTGGCACTACATTAGGATATATATATTTTAAAGTTTTTAACATATTGATATTAAAAAATATAAAATTTATAGTGCCATATTTTTTAGTGTAAATTAACAGTTTGTTGAGTTTTTTTGACAAAGATGGGTTAGGAGTAAGGATGTTAATAACGTCCGAAAGTTTTACTTAGAATAAAAGATTACTCAGAAGCGTCAATACAATCGTTGCATAATGAGCTATGTAATTGTTGCTGTAACACAGAATAAGGATAAAAAGGCAAGTCAGTTGTCGAAGTTATTTTGTGCACGTTCCTGTGGACACACAACCAAACGGTGAACACTATGAAAATTGTATGTTTCAAATCTTCACTCAAATTATTGATACTGAGTTCGTTGATCATTGTTTTTCTTATGCCTGATTTGAGCTACGCCTACAACGGTAGATACTATGGATACTCCAATGGACATTCAAAAAGTCACCACTATGGTTATTCAAAACGCTATGGCTACCGTAACTATGGTCATTCCAGGCATTATGAATATCAAAAATACAGAAATCATCGTTATTATCCATCTAGATCTTATCGAAGCAATCGCTCCTATTACCCTTCCAGTCGTTATCGTCAATACCGCGGCCCGTATACCTTAACCGTGCCTTCTTCTATCAAAGTATATGGTGAGAGTAATACACAACAAACACCAAATACTGAATACTCTGGAATTAACAGCTCCGCATGGCAAACACTTGCGCAAGGGGAATACAGCGCAGCGCTTAATATTTTTGCTCAAGAGGCACAGAGTCATCCCAATTCTGGAGTTCCAAAAGCAGGTTATGCGCTTGCTATCGCATCCAGCGGTAATTTAAAAAAAGGAGTCTGGGCGCTGCGAAGAGCGTTTCGAATTGACCCAGACTCCTTGCATTATCTTAACCTGGATGAAAAAAATCATTCATTAATTGATGACTTAATTGGCCAATATACAGCACAGAGAAGTGACTCTGATGTTGATCAAGCGTTTATGGAATCAGCCTTGAATTATCTAAAACATGATTACCAGTCAGCAAAAAGATCTATCGTCACTGCTAGAGAATACGGTGATAAAAGCCCAAGTTTAACTAATTTGCAAAGATTGATTGATAAGCAATCAATCGATCAGGCAAAATAATGTGAATCAGGGGTTTGTAAATAAATAACTCATGGTTTTAGTATCCCGGGTTTAGGCCATTTTCTGTCAATCGTGCAAGCGCAAAATCCAATGACTTATTTATCCCCAGACCCTAAAGAACTGCTTAGAAATGGGTAACTGGATGTTATTCATTCCTATTCCTAACGGTTAATCAGCTGGGAATATTCCAGTTGAAATATAACGATCTCCACGATCGCAAATAATCGTTACAATCACCGCGTTTTGCAACTCAGCTGATAAATGCAACGTAGCGGCGACTGCTCCGCCTGATGAAACTCCGGCGAATATGCCTTCTTTGCTAGCAAGATCGCGTGTGGTTTGTTCGGCTTCCTGTTGGTTCACGGTGAGAATACGATCAATTCGTGAATGATCATAAATTTTAGGTAGATATTCCTGCGGCCAGCAACGAATCCCTGGTATTTTTGAACCATCTTCAGGCTGGACACCAATAATTTGAATCTGAGGGTTTTGTTCTTTTAAATAGCGTGAAGTGCCCATAATGGTTCCGGTCGTACCCATTGAACTGACAAAATGGGTAATCCTGCCTTGTGTGTCGCGCCAGATTTCCGGCCCGGTGCCTTCATAGTGAGCACGTGGATTATCAGGATTGGAAAACTGATCGAGAATCCTGCCTTTACCAGCAGCTTCCATTTCCCGCGCCAAATCAATTGCTGCTTCCATACTGCCTTGAGCCGGAGTGAGGATGATTTCAGCGCCATAAGCTTTCATGACTGCACGGCGCTCTGCACTCATGTTATCCGGCATAATCAGTGTCATCTGATAGCCTTTCACAGCAGCAGCCATTGCCAATGCAATACCGGTATTTCCGCTGGTAGCCTCAATTAGTCGATCACCAGGATGAATTTCACCACGCAGTTCAGCATGTTTAATCATACTCAAAGCTGGCCGGTCTTTTACCGAACCAGCAGGGTTGTTGCCTTCCAGCTTGACTAATAAAACATTGCTGGTTTCTCCGGGCAAACGTTGTAACTGTACTTGTGGAGTATTGCCAACCAGCGATTCAACCAAAGGAAAATCAGTTTGGTAATTAACCTGTGACATTGTTATTGATAACTCACGCTGAAGCGATTTAATGTTTCTTGAATTGATTGTTCAGAAACACTATCTGGCAGCTCAAAGCTATCAACGCCAACACGTTGTAAATAATACATCTGGTCGGTTACAAAATTTCCTATCGCACGGATTTCACCTTGATATCCATTGCGGCGCAATAGTCGGACGAATGAGAACACCCGGCCGTCTGCAAGCACCGGAAACTCAATAACAATCAGTTGAAGTTCGGCAAGATGATTGCTGGTTTCGGCAAGATTACTATCCGGTAATAAACGTACACCAACAGGGTCAGTTCTTTCTGAGATTTGCTGTTGTTCTGCAATCCAGCGAT
>JAZGEP010000192.1:0-10361 GCA_036478815.1 Methylococcales bacterium | reverse complement strand
ATCAGTGAAGATGCTGGCTTGGTTTTATTGTCTCAATGCTGATGGATTCAAGCCGCAAGCGAGCAATGGGTTACTCCACAGTCACCGATTTGGCTAAATTGCGTGGCTGGTCAACATCTGTGCCTTTAATGATAGCAACATGGTATGACAATAATTGCAATGGGATTGTGAAGATCACCGGTGCCATTTCACTCTCTGCAGGGGTGACTTTGAGAACCGTTGTATGATCGTCTGAGCTCACTTCAATAGATTCATCGGCAAACACGATCAATTCTCCTCCACGTGCTTTGACTTCTTGAAGGTTGGATTTGAGTTTTTCCAGCAAATTGTTGTTTGGCGCTACGGTGACAATCGGCATGCTTGCGTCAACCAGTGCAAGCGGACCGTGTTTGAGTTCTCCGGCAGCATAGGCTTCTGCATGAATATAAGAGATTTCTTTGAGTTTCAATGCACCTTCCATGGCAATTGGGTAGTGACTTCCACGACCTAAAAATAAGGCATGATGCTTGTCAGTAAATATTTCAGCCATCTTCTCAATATCAGCATCCATGTGCAACACATCTTCGACTTTTGCGGGCAGGCTGAATAATTGTGATGCGATGTTCTTTTCAGTAACGCTATCCATCCCATTACGGCGCCCCAGCGCAATCACAAGCATCATTAGTGCGACTAGTTGAGTGGTAAACGCTTTGGTTGATGCTACTCCTATTTCAGGTCCTGCTCGTGTTACTAATTCAAGATCGGATTCACGTGTTAGTGAGCTTTCATGTACATTGCAAATAACTAGTGAAGAGAGTACACCTAGTTTCTTGGCTTCTTGCAATGCGGCTAGTGTATCTGCAGTTTCACCAGATTGGGAGATGGTGACAACTAAGGTATTGTCTAGCAATAAAGGCTTTCGATAGCGAAATTCGCTGGCTATTTCTACCTGACAAGGAATTTTTGCAAGCGATTCCATCCAATATTTGGCAACCATTCCGGAGTGATAACTGGTTCCACATGCAAGTATTTGCACAGCTTTTACTTGATCAAAAAGTTTTCCAGCATTAATTCCGAATGCCTCATCTAACAATTTTAAACCATTGAATCGGCCTTCCAGTGTTTCTGCGATTGCACGTGGTTGCTCAAAGATTTCTTTAAGCATGTAATGGCGATATTCGCCACGCTCTACGTCATCAGCTTTTAACGCGCTTTCTTTGACTGGGCGTTCAACAACATTTCCTGTTTCATCGTAAATAGTGATACTGTTGCATGTGATTTCTGCGATATCACCATCTTCAAGAAAAATGAAACGATGAGTTACCGGCAGTAACGCAGCAACATCAGATGCGATGAAATGTTCGTTGATGCCAATTCCAATCACCAATGGACTGCCTTTGCGGGCTGTTATCAGAGTGTCAGGTTGTTGATGGCTGATAACACCTAGTGCGTAAGCTCCTTCAAGTTGTTTGATGGTTTCGCGCACGGCTTCTAATAATGAGTGAGTTGTTTGTAAATGGTCGTGTACCGCATGCACAATGACTTCGGTATCAGTTTGTGACGTGAATGTGTGCCCATCGTTACTTTGTTGATCACGCAGTTGTTGATGATTTTCGATAATACCGTTGTGAACTAAAGCAACTGATCCTTTGCAAATATGTGGATGTGCGTTGGTTGTGCTGGGTACGCCATGTGTTGCCCATCGAGTATGTGCAACACCAGTTTGACCGGAAAGAGGGATTTCGGTTAACAGCTTTTCCAGTTCAGCTACCTTGCCAAGATGTCGTGCCCGCTTGAGTTCATTATTCTCGACAACAGCAATGCCCGCAGAATCGTAACCGCGATATTCAAGTCGTCTTAGACCTTCAAGTAAAATAGGGACTACATCTCGTTGCGCTACTGCGCCGACAATTCCACACATTAATATAATGCTCTCAGTTTGTGATTTAAAAAAGTTGTGACTGTAATTTTAGCAATGTTTTCAGTAATAGGGGGATTTGGGTTAAAGTTAGAGGATGTCTGGTTAAAAATATCGTAGCTGAAAACGTTAACATCAAGCCAGAATTTTGAAAAATTCTGGCGAATAGTGAAGTGTCGAGAAGCATTGATTAGTCATATTGCATACGCAAAACTATTTTCTAACGTTGATATCGAAGAATTATCAAGCATTCCTGTGAGCCTTAGATTACTATGTATCGAGTGATCCATTCAACAATGAGGTAAAGCGTGTTCCAAACGGATGCTATGGAATACCAGAGCGATTCGACTCTGCCGTTAATCATTATTCCAGCATTTAATGAGGCAAAAACCATCGCTTCTGTTATTCTGGATATTCGTGAACGCTATCAGTATCCAGTACTTGTAGTCAATGATTTGAGTATAGATGATACGGCTCTGGTGGCAAGAGATGCTGGTGCGATCGTGTTGAATTTACGGGTACAATTGGGTGCATGGGGAGCAACACAAACTGGCGTACGGTATGCGTTGAGAAAAGGCTATACAGGAGTATTGACCTTGGACGCAGATGGTCAGCATGAGCCAGAGTATATAGTTGGTATGCTAGAGCAATTGGGTGATGGCAATGACATTGTTATTGGTGCTTATATCGAGCGTTGCAGCAAAGCTCGTCATCTTGCCCGTTTGTATTTCAAACTATTGACTGGATTGCAGATCGAAGATGTGACATCTGGTTTTAGAGCATATAATTTTCGTGCTATGCAAATCATTGCGTCAGCACAAGCAACCTTATTGGATTATCAGGATATTGGTGTATTGCTACTGTGCAGAAGGGGGGGTCTGCAGATATTAGAATTGCAGACACCGATGAATTTACGCAGAAGTGGGCATTCTCGAGTATTTTCTTCTTGGTGGGTGGTCATGCGCTATATGTTGCAAACCAGTATTCTCTGTTTTTCTCAGATAGGATTGCGCAAAACTGTGCAGGTCAGGTGATGATGTTATGGTAATCACGTATCAATGGATCACCGCAATACTCGGTATTGTCATTGCCGGGAGTATTTTGTTTCTGGTCAGACGAGATCATTTGCATGGACCATATGCAGTGTGGTGGTTACTAGTCGCTCTGATAACAATTGTATTAGGAATTTGGCCCAAGCTGGTTGATGGGTTAATTTATGCACTTGGTGTAGCCTATCCACCCGTATTACTGTTGGTGTTTGCGCAGGGATTTACGTTGGTGAAAATACTGACGATGGATATCGAACGTTCCAAACAGGAACGTAATTTACGTCGTCTTGCTCAACAAATGGCGATTATGGAGTCGCTCATCGAAGACTATCAGCAGGCAGAAAATAATACTGGGAAGCAAGTGTAAAGTAATACGGTTAATGCTGCTGTATTGTTCCACCCAGGAATAGTTTTGAGTAAGAAAAAAAAGTACAAATAAATAGCCGATTAGTGATACAGGCAGGATTAGTGCTAGTTTGCGTTGTTGTGCTGACAATGATGGAGCAAAAGTAGCGAATATCAAGCCAATGACGATTAAATAGCAGAGTAAATTCCAGACAGGCAACTCAAAATAATTTGTTACCAGCGCAGCCCATACGGAGTGATACGCGATCACGAATTCTCCAAGATACGGTAGGTTCACTTGTATTGGGCTGAAAGCATATAATATGGCGGCTAATCCTATGATAATTGCAACGCAAATAAAGGTGAGTCTGGTTAACACGGCTGAAGATAATTTCATTGCCAGACACATTGGAATTAGAGTCAGCAATAGCACGATACCCTCAATTTTAATTAGTACAACACAAACAGCCAGTAGTACTGCCAGGATAACTTGAGTCGATGATTGGGATATCATGTTTTGTATCAAGGTCAGAGTTAAAAAAGTAAACGCAGTGCACAGCCATAAATCAGCATAACCAGCAACAGCAACATGCGCATTGAGCAGCGGAAGCGAAATCAGCAGGTAAACTGAAATCAACTTAACCATGTTAGGGATTTGTAGCAATCTGACATGCCCATAAAAACCTAATCCCAATGCAATAAAGCAAAACAACCAGGGTAGATTGATTAGAGTGTCGTCCCATTGATTAAGCATTAGTGCGACCCAGGTTTGAATCAATGGCACCGTATCTGGATAATGCCAGGCTTCCAGTACATGTGCCGAGTGACCCATTTGGTTAAGCCATGTGGAACGGTCTACAAAAGCGACCATTTGTTTGAGTTCAAACCAGGTTCTTGCCTTCACTGACCAGGTTGCCCAGGCATCCCAGGCAAATAGAGGTCTTAATATAATATCGATTGCCAGCAGGTAGAGGTGAAGGGTAATTAACCCGACTATGCCTACGACGACAATCAGCGACCAGTTGAATGTTGGCTGATTGAACTGGATGCTGGGTATCAATTTAGATTTAGTGACTGTCGATTGTTGCCATAAAACAGTCGCCGGATAACAGCATAGTAAGATCAGTACAGTGCTGATAAAGTTAGCTGATAATGGCACAACTCTCATGATTAGAGTTGTTAAAACCATGCCAAGTAAATAGCCATAGCCCGCGATCATAGACTTCGGTAGCCATTCGCGTTGGAGATGACATAGGTAGCAGACTAGAACAACACCGGAAGCCCAGGGTAGACTGATTGCAAAAAACAGTTGTATGGCCGTCATTTCAATTGTTACTGTTTGTTGATGTAAGGTGGTTTAACGAAATAAATATAAGGGGGGTAGCCAGTTAACGCCTCCACACACTATATGTTGTGGTATTTCCGATTAAAGCCATGAGCAATTTCAGTAACTTCTTATTATCTACCGGCACTCTTTAAATCAATGAGTTATGGCGTATGAAAAATTGGCTTTTATGTATTCAACCTTTGTAAGCCATTGATGTTTTATTTTTACGAGAAATTTTGAATTAAAATTCTACATTTTTTCCGCTGAAAATACTTATAAGCTATTGATTAGTATGTTGCCTGTAGATAATGAGAAGTTGCCAATTTCAGTCCCATTAATGGAGCCTGCAACGACTTACTTTCGTTTGATCCTGTAAATTCAACCACTATATCTTGTGCCAGGAGGCGCTAGTTGACCACCCCCTTTAAATATATTACGACCCCCTTGTCTTTTTGCTGCTGTTCAAACCATCTCAATTGTTACTGATGTGTCTCTTGAGATAGTTAGGCCAGAAACAAAAAATACCACGCGAACTATAATTGATAAGCACCTGAGGATAATTAATATAACAATTTCGCGCAGGTGCTCACGTATGCCCAAATTATCAACCCTAGCAGCTGTCGAAAAAATTACTTCCAGCCGGCTTTTGCTTGATCGATGACATATTTGGCGACATCAGCAATCTCTTTATCGCTTAGTTGCTTTCCGAATGCAGGCATTGGTGTTTTGCCTGCGGTGACCAGTGCGCTGATTGAACCGATGTTGTCTGTCCCGTTTTTTGTCAAATGATCCTGGCTTAATGTTTTTTCGGGATTCATGATGTTGCCGCCATTGCTATGGCAGCTTGCGCAGTATTGATCAAACACTTCATTTGCAGAAACGTTAGTGATTGTTAGCGCTACTGTAAAAGCTAACCCAGTTAATGTTTGTGCTAACTGTCTATTCATTGCTTCACTCCTGAGTAAATTAAAATTAGAATTTTTAAAAAGAGTCGTTTTGACTCTGAGCGAATTATAACATTAGCTTGGATGAGTGCGACTATGTTCTGTATTGTCATTAAGTTAGATGATTTTTTTCATCGGCTTGCTTATCTTTGCTGATTCAGCCACACTAAAGGAACGTGCATGGAATAACTTCGAAAACGGACGTTTTTTACTCATCTCCTGCGGTGCACAAACAGTTGCCATAGCTCACTATGTGCTTGGTTGTACGCCTTGAAGATGAACAGCTGTTTTGACATAGAATTGGCCTGTGCCAGTTGTCAAATTTATTTCGTGCCTGTTCCTAGGAGGCTGTCCGAGAACAGAAAGCCTACTGCGGAAAAGCGGATTTTGGCCCATTGTTCCGATTAAATTCGTTCAATACAGCAAGTATTCGCCTCATTAGAATCGAAACAATGGACTCAAAACCGCTTTCCCTCGCTACGGCTTCTATTCTCGGACAGCCTCCTAGGGAACGAGGATTGATGATCACAGGGTTTTTCTGATGATTGTTTATGATTTTTTCCATAGCTATGTCTTAAAGTGTCGAGTTAGAGTCACATGATTAGCCTTCAATGTAATTGGCGAAGTATCGCTGTATTGGCTTGGGATCTGGCTGCAGTCGCGCTTGCAATATTAATTGCAAACCTCACTCGTTTCGATGGCACAATCCCTGCGCAATATATTCTTCCACTCAAGCATCAACTGTCTTTTGGATTACCTATTTATGCGCTGACTTTTCTGCTGTTAGGCGTGCATAAAAGTGTCTGGCGATTCGCCAGCATCGGCGATCTCTGGCGAATTCTCAAAGCCATTGCGATTGGTAGTGGATTGTCTGTATTGGCTATGTTTTTGATTAAGCATACCGCTGGCCTGGAATTACTTTCCCGATCAGTATTAATACTGACTGCAATCTACCTGTTACTAATGATGGGAGGATCGCGGTTGATGGTACGTTTGCTGCAAGAGCATCGCTGGTTTCGTATGCAGCCCACCAGAAGCGTAGTGATTTATGGCGCTGGAATGGCAGGGCAAGCCTTGCTTAGAGAAATTCGACAGCGACCTCAACTCGGCATGGAAGTGCATTGTTTTCTGGATGATAATCCTGCGTTGCGCAATGGTTTGGTTGACGGTATTACTGTTAAGGGAACACTGGATCTTCTTCCTCAACTCATCGAAGAAAACCTGGTTGACGAAGTACTGGTTGGTATTCCTAATCTAAAGCGAAATCGCTTTCGGCGACTGATTGATATTTGTGATGGCGCTGGAATCACTTGTCGCACACTTCCTGGGATTTCTGAACTTGCTCAGGGTAAGCTCACTATTGCTCGATTAAGACCGGTTACTGTTGAAGATTTACTGGGTCGTGATGCAGTGGTGCTTGATAGGCAGCTGATTGCTGGTTATATCAACAATAAAACTGTACTTGTGACTGGGGCTGGTGGCTCGATAGGCAGCGAGTTATGTCGCCAGTTACTGCAGCACCGACCCAAAAGACTGATTCTATTGGATCAGTGTGAATATCATTTATATAACATAGAGAAGCAATTACAAGCGATTCAGCATCTTCAAATCATCAGCATGCTTGGTGATGTCAAAGATGCCGTGTCTATGAAAAAATTGTTTTCCCAGTATCGACCACAGGTGGTGTTTCATGCGGCTGCGTATAAGCATGTTCCCATGTTGGAAGAAAACCCTGCAGAAGGTGTGTTAAATAATGTGCTGGGAACCCAGGTGATTTCTGTTCTGGCGAGTCGCTACAGCGTTGAGAAATTTGTTTTGGTGTCGACTGATAAAGCAGTTAATCCGGTTAGTGTGATGGGAGCTAGCAAACGTGTTGCTGAAATTTATTGTCAAAATCTTGATGATCAGAGTAACACTGCATTTATCACGACACGATTTGGAAATGTGCTGGGTTCTACAGGATCTGTAGTGCCTTTATTTCAGGAGCAAATCGTCAAAGGTGGGCCAATTACAGTCACTCACCCGAATGTTGTGCGTTTTTTTATGACTATTTCTGAAGCGGTGGGTTTGATTTTGCAAGCAGGAGCAATGGGGAGTGGTGGTGAAATATTTGTTCTTGACATGGGAGAGCCCATCAGAATTAAACATTTGGCGGAGCAGATGGTTCGTTTGTCTGGTCTGGAGCTCGATAGAGATATCGAGATTGAATATACTGGGTTGCGACCCGGTGAAAAATTATTTGAAGAACTGTTTCATGAAAATGAAGGTTTACGAGTGACTGAACATTCTAAATTGCTGTTGGCTGATGCTCGAAAAGTCGAATCCAAATGGTTGAAACAACAACTGACTGCGTTAGTGTCAAATTGTCGAGAAGATGACATTAGCTTGATACTGAAGCAGTTGCAGGTGATTGTGCCGGAGTATCAGTCTGATACTAACAGTTCCGATATGGTCAATACCGAAGGTCATGACAGTAAAAATGTTGTGTCTTTTACTCAGGTTTCAGCGTGACATGAATTTTGAATCCATGATCATTCTAATGTTGATAGCGGCCGCATATTTAATCTCTATGGTAGTGACGCGCTATATGACTGTGAATCATGTCATCATTGATGTACCCAATAAACGTTCATCGCATGATACTCCCACTCCACGATCAGGTGGGTTAGGTATTTTCATTGCCTTCTTGTTTGTCAGTTTTGTGTTTTGGATCAATAATCGTTTAGCATTGCCAGATTGGTTCTTCCCTTTTGTGTTGCCGACGATGTTGATTGCTGTGCACAGTCTATGTGATGATATTTCGAGTCGCTCTGTTGTCGAGAAATTACTGGTTCAGCTGACTGCTGCAGGCATGGTGGTTGGCTCCGGATTATTGATAGAATTGCCTTTTGGTGGTCAGTGGCTGAGTTATGTGATAACCATCTTATGGATTGTTGGAATGACCAATGCGACTAACTTTATGGATGGATTGGATGGACTGGTTTCAGGTATTTTCAGTCTTGCATTAGTGTTTTTCTGCATGATTCTGCATAGCATCGGGTTTTATGATCTCTATTTGTTTGGTTTGACGATGATCGCAGGTCTCATGGGGTTTTTGATTTATAATTTCCCACCAGCAAAGATATTTATGGGCGATGTAGGCAGTTGTCTATTAGGTTTTGTCTATGCAGTGATGGTGGTAATTATGGTTGGCGATGACCAGTCTCCCTGGGTGATGCTTGCCAGTGTACTGTTAGTATTCAATCTGTTGTTTGATGTGGTGTTTACAGTGATCCGGCGTTTTTTTCGCGGCGACAACATTATGCAGGCTCACCGTTCACATTTGTTTCAAATTATGAATCGTTTGGGATACAGGCATTTGACGGTCTCGTTGTGTTATCTGGGAGTGACATTTCTGCAGGGTGTGCTTGCCATCTGGGTGTTACGGTTCCCGGCATTCGTATGGCCGGTTATACTTGCGTTGCTTGTTTCGCATCTGCTTTATGCAACTCTGGTGATGCGAGCTTCCAAGCGTAAAAATCTGGTGTTGTAATTTTCCGGGATAAAATAATATCGAATCAGCTAACAGAAAGCCTTGTTGCTAGTGGCATCATGCTTTTCTCTGCTGTGGTGTTGATTCTTGTTGCAGGATCACTGCATCGTCCAGACCAGGCGGGTACTGCCAAGCCATATGTGGTTTCAGGTGATCAGCTCAAACTGATTGTCGGCAACTCTGTGCCGTCTGATGGCGTTTTTAAGCTTGACGGATTGCAAAATGGAACGGCAGTGGTTAGCTCTGGGCCGGTTCGATTCTCCGCACTTGCTTTCCCCTATTTAACGGTTCATCAAAGCGGTTTTACGCAGAGTTTAACCGTTAATTTGTTTTGGAGGCAACGCGAACAAGAGAATATTTTGCATACGCAGCAATTGTATCGATATGGAGATGGGTCGCTTACCTTGCACCTTGCAAACAATCCAGATTGGAATGGTGAGATCGTAGAATTAGGCTTGTCAGTTGAGGGTGTACTCAAGCAAGCATTGATCGTCGAGACATTAGCATTGGAGCATTGGTCAATATTCGCCTGGGCTGTCTCCATTTGGGATCAATGGTGGTCTTACGGCGGATGGAAGGGTACTTCAATTAATTTTATCAGCGGAGGAAGCTACGACAAGATCCAGGATATTGCACCTCCAGAGTTACCGATGCTGCCAGTTGTTGCAAGTTGGCTTGGTTTGTCACTGGGGTTGTATTTATTGATTTGGCATTTGTTGTCACTCAAGCTGAGCTGGCATTTGCCCTTGGTGATGTTGTTGATGGCATGGCTGCTACTCGATAGTCGCTGGTTGCATGAGTTGTGGCGAAGAACACAGGTCACGCAGTCTCAATATAGCGGGAAAACCCAACAGCAGAAATGGCAAAGTGAACAAGATGGACAGTGGTATCTGATGGCAGAGCAAATCAAGCGCCAAATTCCAGAGCAATCAGCGCGAATATTTCAGGTCATGAAATCACAACAACCGATTGATGATTATTACCGGTTTCGGGTGCGTTACCATTTGTTGCCGCACAATGTTTTCCCTTACTTACAAACATTACCAGAAAGAAGTGATATTCATAGTGGCGATTATATTCTCGACCTGGGTGAGCGGACTCAGTTGCACTATGACACCAAGATCAATTTGTTAACCAATACTGGATCAACGTCATCGTCGTTGCAACCAGTGGTGTTGAGGTATCAGTCCCGGCTTGGGCGTCTCTATCAATATCAAGGGCAATATCAAGGTCGGTGATGCGTTCATGTCATGTTGTTCTGAGGCTG
>JAZGEP010000191.1:0-6721 GCA_036478815.1 Methylococcales bacterium | reverse complement strand
TTTGTTAGCAACGATAAATTGATGTAAATGGCAGTTTTTCCACCCCATTACGATTTGTATTGCCAAATGGAGTTCTGGAAGCGTCGCAGAATTTTCTATGAGAAAACGACGCCAGATAGGTGGTTTTTCTCCTTTCAGTCCAATTTTTAACTGATATGTATTTCTAAGTGCTTTAGTCAATGGTCATTCCTCATTGTATTTCTACGATTGTAATGATTTTATTGCAGCAGAATACTTGGATTTCAATCTTGACTAGCCCACATTTCTCATCAGGCGGGTGAGATGGGGATTTTAGTTACAGCTGAAGCCGTGCAGAAAATTGATATCAATGGCAGTCCAATGAAACTGGGAGAGGTCAAAATGACTGTTAGAGAAAACCTATCAAACACCTTAGGAGTTTCCACGTTCATATTCAAGGCGCGAAAACAGGCGCATAGTGAGCTATGTAACTGTTTTCGCAACGCCGAAGATGAGCAAAAAGATAAGTGAATTGTTCAAGTTATTCCATGCACGTTCCTTAAGGTGGTGTAACGATACAACGTTTTGTTTGTCACAAACTATAGCAGGCAGAAGGATGCATTGCCTATTGGCAATCAATAGGTCAATAATTAAAGAGTTGCTACACTAAAATTTACACAACAATGATCACATTAATACGCCGCCATGAATGTGCTGGCTTGGGGACGTGCACGAAAAACTTCAGCAACTGACTTGTCTTTTAGTCCGTCTGCTACGTTGCAGAAACAGTTACATAGCTCACTATGCGCCTATTTCTGCGCTTTGAAGACAAACAGTGATTTGACAAAAAAGGCCTACGCCAGTTGTCGAAGTTATTTCGTGCGCGTTTGCTGGAAAATGAGCGCCCAAATCAACCAGAATGATTTGCTATTTAATGAAGAAGAACAATGAGAAAGGTGGAGTAAAGCAACAACGCATGAATTTCAGTCATGTAAGACTCATGATTAGATTGAAATGCGAGGATTTACTTTGGTTTGTACGTGTACACTAAAAAGACATGCTATTCAGATGATGGAACTACCAGAAAAAATTGCCTTTACAGAAGAACTGTAAAGGCTAGGAAGGCTGCAGTCAATGCCATAATAACCAGTACGCTGATAGCAAATATTTCAAAAGAGCTGATGTGTGCTTCAGTTCGATAGAGCATGGTGTTGTTTGTTTTTAAAGTCATTTGTTAGGAGTCTACCATAACTTATTAAATGTGAACATAAACTTAACGAAACGATAAGTATCGAAATTTTATTGTTGTATTGATAATATTTGAATTATAGGCTATATTGAGATTAAGTTTTGTAATATTGTGTCACAACATGTTATAATTCTCTGCTTTTCGACACGTTTGTAACGAATAAGTTTCTCAAGATCTCTATATTTGCATCCATCCCTTATTTATTACTGATCTGTCTTGGTCAGCTGATCGTCTATTGTTCGATCAACAACCAAATCAATATCATTTCTTGTGCTTTATACACATCTTTATTCGCTTGTGATTTTCATAGTGATGCTCCATAAGGTTTTGTGAATAGACTGTGTGATGAAGTTTAACGACAACGATTTGATACTTGCGCTTACTGTCAGTAAGCTTTTACTTGCACGTCAATACACACTTGTGACAGCAGAATCCTGCACTGGTGGTTTGGTTGCGGCATTAATTACTGAGATAGCTGGAAGTTCGCAGTGGTTTGACCGGGGTTTTGTTACTTATAGTAATCAATCAAAACAACAGATGCTTGGTATTTCAAATCAAACCTTGTTGAATTACGGTGCTGTCAGCGAGCTAGTTGCTGCGCAAATGGCTGAGCAAGCCGTTAGCCGCAGTCATGCTGATGTTGGTCTATCCATTACCGGTATTGCTGGTCCTGGTGGTGGTTCAGATGAAAAACCTGTCGGTACGATATGGTTTGGCTGGAAATTCACTGATTCTGATGATCAGCCAGTAATAACACAGCATCAAATTTTTTCAGGATCGCGAGATGCAATCCGTATGCAAGCAGTGCGTGTTGCGTTGCAAGGCATTGTTAGTAAATACAGTTGATTAGAACTGAAGATTAAATCATATGGGTGCTGATTCAGACAATGTCCATGATGTAGTTCTTTACCCTATTTAAGGCTTGATTATTCAACATGAAGGACATAAGAGAATAAGGGGAAGAGCAATTTAAAACGTAATGGTTGTTGTGGTGAAAAAGCGCTGGTTACATTGTTGCAAGTCCCCAATATGCCAAAAAAACGTGTGTACAACGCACCCCTTATATCTTTTCTTCATGTCCTTCATGGTGAAAATTAACAACATCACATGGAATCAGTACATAATCATATCTATTCCAACTGTTTATAATTCAGGAGTATCCTCTTAATATGTCATTTAACACACTCGGCTTATCAGCTGAATTACTGCGTGCTGTCGCTGAGCAAGGCTATACTGAGCCAACACCGGTGCAGAGTCAGTCAATCCCGGTCATACTTGAAGGCCGCGATATTCTTGCTGGAGCGCAAACCGGAACAGGTAAGACCGCTGGATTTACCTTGCCGTTATTACAATTACTCAATGATAGACCAGCGCCTAAAGGTAAACGCCCGGTGCGCGCTTTGGTGTTAACACCTACCCGTGAACTTGCAGCACAGGTCGCAGAGAGTATAGCGACTTACGGCAAGCATTTACCATTGAAGTCAACAGTTATCTTTGGTGGAGTTAACATTAATCCGCAAATTAACAAATTACGTCAAGGAGTTGATGTTCTGGTTGCTACCCCCGGACGACTACTGGATCATGTCCAGCAAGGGACACTGAAGTTATCTCAAGTTGAAATATTGGTGTTGGATGAAGCGGATCGTATGCTTGATATGGGTTTTATTCGAGACATTCGAAAGATACTCAAGTTAGTGCCTGCAAAACGACAAAACCTGTTGTTTTCTGCGACATTCTCAAGTGAAATTAAACAGCTCGCCAATACTATTCTTGATAACCCGGTAGCGATTGAAGTGGCAAGACGGAATGCTGCCGCAGAGACTGTATCCCAGGTAGTCCATCATGTCGATCGGAACCGCAAGCGTGAATTGGCCTCTTATCTGATAGGCAACAACAATTGGCAGCAAGTACTGATATTCACCCGCACCAAACATGGAGCCAATCGGCTCGCTCAGCAGTTAGAACGCGATGGCCTGAACTCTGCTGCAATCCACGGCAACAAAAGTCAGGCAGCGCGTACTCGAGCACTCGCTGGTTTTAAAACTGGCAAGGTTCGCGTGTTGGTTGCAACTGATATTGCAGCACGCGGTTTGGATATTAATCAATTACCACATGTGATTAATTTTGAATTACCTAACGTTCCCGAAGATTACGTGCATCGTATTGGTCGCACTGGACGCGCTGGTAGTGAAGGTCACGCCGTTTCATTAGTCTGTGTTGATGAGCATCGCATGCTGAAAAACATTGAGCGCTTGTTGAAACGCGATATTCCTAAAGTCTTGATTGATGGTTTTGAAGTTGATCCTACGATCAAAGCCGAGCCGATTCAAAATGGGCGAAATAACAGGCCAAGAAACAACTCTGGTAAACGATCTTCACAGCCACAGTCTCGTTCTGGTGGTAACAACAGGCAGCGATATGCGCGTGCTTCTCAGTCTTAGCCAGATTGTAATCAAGTATCAATACACTGCACTACTTAGGTGGTTTGACGAAATAAAGTTACCAACCTTGCGTGTCTTTTTGCTCCTGACCAACGCAATCTCAATCGTTGCGTAGAATAACTATGCGCTTTTTGAGATGGTTCGGTCAGAAACAAAAATCCTGCGCAATCTTGGTAACTTTATTCCGTCAAACCACCTTAACTCGTCACTCGCAGCGTTTTCTGCGTTGTACAAAAACCTACCAAAGATAGTTTGAAGATGCGATATGTTTAAGTTATTTCATGCACGTTCCTGACATTGTAATGTGGACAGGATAGTACTGAATATTGTCATAATTAGTAGTTTGTTGGCTTTTGTTGCTGTAACTAACGTCTTTGCTGGTAGTACCAACACAAGTTCTGCCAACCAGCTGAAATTACAAACGTCGGCCATAGCGTTCTGTAAACAACAACGCTTGAACGAGACACTTCCACCGTACCCATTTACTACCGATCAGTGCTCAACATGGCCAGACGGCGACTGGTATGCTTGTTGTATCGTGCATGATTATGCCTACTGGTGCGGTGGATCAGCCAAACAACGCGCTATTGCAGATAACCAACTCAAACACTGCGTGAAAGCAAAAGGTCATCCAGTTATGGGCAAGATTATGCGCTGGGGAGTCAGGTTGGGTGGGCTTTCAATCTGGCCACTGCCGTGGCGCTGGGGTTATGGCTGGGATTGGCCAGATGATGGTTCATAGATAAAAAACATAGTCATGGTTTTTAAATTAAAGGAATAGACGAATGAGTAACCCCCAACCAATAGAATCCAGGATAATCTGCCCAGACAATCTCAACATATCCGAAAATGTTGATGCCTTGTGCGAAAACGTAGCCAAACGCATCATTGAATGTGCAAACACTGCTGTTGATAAAAATGGCAGTTATCATCTTGCACTTTCTGGAGGCTCGACTCCAAAAGGTGTTTTTCAACGACTGGCTAGCCCTGACTTTAACGCACAGATTGATTGGCATAAAACTCACATTTGGTTTGGCGATGAACGTTGTGTGCCTGCAGATCACTCAGACAGTAATTACCGGATGGCTAATCAGGCATTGCTTAGCCTGGTTCCTATTCCAGAAAATAATGTTCATCGTATCCAGGGTGAGCAGGAACCGGTTCAAGCGGCGCAAATGTATGAGAATGAAATCAGACGACATCTACCCGGTTCTGATCATGGGTTTCCTGTATTTGACTTGATGTTACAGGGGTTGGGGCCGGATGGGCATACTGCTTCCTTGTTTCCTGGGACACCAGCCCTTAAAGTAGATAATCAAGCAGTGACAACAGTCTATGTTGAGAAACTGGATTCATGGCGAGTGAGTGTCACATTTCCGGTTTTAAATACTGCTCATAATCTATTATTTCTTGTTGCAGGTGCTGGTAAAGCAGAGGTCATTCGTGATATTTTTCAGAAAAATAGCAGTAATCGACAGCTTTATCCAGTAGAGATGTTGAATTCAACTGGTTGTGTTGAATGGTTTCTCGATGAAGCAGCTGCGAGTTTAATTAAAACCTAAATCCAGTGTAACTTCTCAGATTGCCCTCTATTTTGCTCAATAGCTGTGTTGAAAGTGCTCATTTATACCTATAAACTCCGCGCTTTCGTCTTGCTCTTAAACAAACTAGAGGGCAATCTGAGCAGTTACAGATTACGCTGAGTTACAATCCAGTAATCTTAGGAGCGAGGATTTAATAACTTCCAGAGCTTATTAAATGCTTGCCCCTTAATAATTAATTGAAAGGGAAAATACATGAAATTGGCAATAATTGGTTTGGGACGCATGGGCGGCAATATGGCTAGACGTCTACGTGCAGCTGATATTGAAGTGGTTGGATACGATAACAGACATGAAAATGCCAAACAAATGGCAGAAGAAATTGGTCTAGTACCCACAGATTCACTTCAGCAAGCGGTTGAATCTTTAGATGGACAGCGAGTGATCTGGTTAATGCTTCCCGCTGGTGACATTACCGAAAACACACTTGAAACCTTAGTCCCCTTACTGAATAAAGGCGATATTATTATTGATGGCGCTAATTCAAATTATCACGACAGTCAGCGCCGTGGAGAACAGCTTGCACAAGCTGGCATTGGTTTTGTCGATGCTGGTGTGTCTGGTGGAGTCTGGGGGTTAAAGAACGGTTATTGCCTGATGGTGGGCGGTACTGATGAGACCATTGCTGTCATTGAACCTGTTTTGAAAGCACTTGCTCCAGCAGCTGATAGAGGTTGGGCGCATGTTGGACCAGTTGGATCAGGGCACTATACCAAAATGATTCACAATGGGATCGAGTACGGCATGATGCAAGCATATGGAGAAGGCTTTGCATTGCTGGAAGGTAAAAAAGAATTTAATCTTGATATGGGTGAAATAGCAGAATTGTGGAGACATAGTTCTGTTGTGCAAAGCTGGTTGCTGGATTTAACAGCTGAATTTTTACAGCAAGACCACAAACTGGACGATATAGCTCCAGTGGTTTCTGATTCAGGTGAAGGGCGTTGGACTGTTGTTGAATCAATCGACCAAGGTGTTGCCACGCCAGTCATTAGCATGGCATTAGCAATGCGTTTTGCCAGTCAGGAGAACAATAGTTACGGTAACCGTGTTGTAGCAATGATGCGCAAAGCTTTTGGTGGACATGCCACTACAAGTAAATAGCAAGTCTAGGAGGCTGTCCGAGAATAGAAAGCCTACTGCAAAAAAGCGGATTTTGAGTCCATTTTTCCGATTAAATTCGTTAACTACAGCGAGTATTCGCCTCATTGAATCGAAAAAATGGACTCAAAACTGCTTTCTCTCGCGATGGCTTCTATTCTCGGACAGCCTGCTAGTACTCCGTCAATACAATGTTGACGGAGTACTAGTAGTCTTTCAATGTGATATAGCCGTGTATTGAAAGTCGATAAATGGTCATCTGCGTTGTTGCACTCGTTTGGATTAGCCTGCTAGTCCTGCTCTCGTGCGCCTAGCAGCTAACCACTTCTCAACTCCCTATACACGGCAATATCACATTGAAAGACTACTAG
>JAZGEP010000190.1:0-3432 GCA_036478815.1 Methylococcales bacterium | reverse complement strand
TTTTGTTCGTCTTCAAGGCGTAGAAATAGGCGCATAGCAAGCTACGCAACTGTTTCTACAACGCGGAAGACGGACAAAAAGACAAGTCAAAATTCGGATGTTATTAAATCCTCGCTCCTTAGGAACGTGCATGGAATAACTTGAACAATGATGGTGCAGGATTTTTGTTTCTGACGAAACCATCTCAAGAGGCGCATAGTTGTTCTACGCAACGATTGAGATGGTTTTGTCAGGAGCAAAAAGACTAGCCAGAATATTCAAGCTATTTCATGCACGTTCCTTATAAACACGTATTGCCTATTTCAGTATTGAAAGCAGAAACATTGAAAATGAATCAGCAACAGCGGCTAGATTATCTCAGCGCAATGGGAGTGCAAATTTGGTTGCAGCATACGTTAACTCATGATGATGTAGATAAGCAGAAATCAGTTTTGACGCAATCAGTGACGACGATTGCAACTGAAGAGGTCGCTACTATTAACAAGTCTGAAGCGCCAATTCAGATAATTTGCACGTCTAACAGTAGACCAACATGGGATGAGTTGCGTGATCAGGTTACAGCTTGTACAACCTGTGTGCTGCATAAAACCCGAATTCAGACAGTTTTTGGTGTTGGTAATCAACAAGCCGACTGGATGATTATCGGTGAAGCTCCTGGCGCACAAGAAGATCAGCAAGGAGAGCCTTTCGTTGGGCGTGCCGGAATGTTACTCAACGAAATATTATTTTCGCTCGATTTGCAGCGCAATGCTGTTTTTATTGCTAATATTCTAAAGTGTAGGCCACCAAACAATAGAGATCCACTACCAAATGAAGTTGCAGCATGCGCGACATTTCTGAAGCAGCAAGTTGAACATGTTGCACCACGGATTATACTGGCATTAGGTAGAATAGCCGCGCAAAATTTGTTGCAGACATCTGAATCGATAGGACGCCTGAGAGGGCGAGTGCATAATTACCATTCCATCCCGGTTATTGTGCTTTACCATCCTGCTTATTTATTACGTTCACCGCTGGAAAAACGTAAAGTATTACAGGATTTACTGTTGGCGCAGCAGACTTTGAAGCAGACTAACAACAACACCATGAGTGATGTAATAAAAAAACAACAGTCGAGATCATTAAATGACTTATTGGATTAATAACATGAAGCGAATGTTTATCTATAATGCTGAGCGGGATTTCTACGCCAAGCATTATCCCAACGTGCTAGAAGATGAAAGCATATTAAACCTGCGCTTGTTAAGACGCACAGATATCGATCAATTGATTGAAATCGAGAAGCAGGTCTATGGTTTCCCCTGGGGTGAAAAAACCTTTCGCGATTGCATGAAAATTGGCTACAGTTGTTGGGTGATGGAAAGACTGGATGAAATTGTTGCCTACGGAATCATATCGATTGCTGCAGGAGAATCGCATGTGATGAATTTATGTGTTGACCCAAAACATCAACGCAAAGGCTATGGTCGAAAACTGATGAAGCAGCTGATTATGGTGGCTTTGGAGGAGCGCTGTCGATTGATCTTGCTGGAAGTGCGCCCATCCAATGAACAAGCAATCGCGCTGTACTATGATATGGGTTTCAATGAGATTGGGAGACGCAAAGACTATTATCCGGCTGAGAAAGGACGCGAAGATGCGTTGTTGTTGGCAATGGATCTTATTGTTGAAGAATCAGAAGATGAATTTTATTCTTTAGAGCAGCTGGTGGAATAATTTACATTCTTACAGCTCCGCGTGGTTTCAACATGATTTTAATAAACAACAGATTTTAGTGCTAAAATTCCACATCCAGAAATTGTAGTTGTTGTAGAATTATTTATGCCTAGAAGGATTATTCGTCGTTATTTTTCAAATCTGGATACAATGCGAGATCACAAACATCTCCAGTTTCTAGGAAAACTTCTGCACATCCCAAATTTATGGCATCTGAATCGACGCTCGGTGGCAAGAGCCATCGCAGTTGGATTTTTTTCGGCATGGTTGCCAAGCATTGGTCAAATGCCATTTGCAGCAACACTTGCAGTTATTGTCAGAGCCAATATTCCGATCGCTGTATCACTGATTTTTCTGTCCAATCCATTGACAATACCGCCAATGGTTTATGCCGCATACAAATTTGGTGCATGGCTATTATCTGAACCATTTGATGCGTCAGTGATTGATTACCAGACGATGAGTGGCTTGGTGGAGGGCTTAACTCAAGTTTGGCAACCGTTTTTGCTGGGTTGTTTGGCTGCTGCATCAGTTTCGGCAGCGATAGGATATTTTTCAGGTTGGTATGCGTGGCGATACCTGGTTGTTTCTCGTTGGTTAAAGCGTAAACATCAACGACTCTAGTGAAAAGACTCAAAACCAACTCATATATGATAAATTCGCAGAAAACTCTATAACATTCAATTTCATACTGTTATCAAGCGCTTGCATACAAGAGATTCGACTCGCGCCATGCAACAGAATAATAATTCTAGTCAATCTGTCTTGTTTTCAATACGATTTAAGAATCCTCAACTGTCAAAAGCTACACTTAGTATTTGTTGCTTAATTATTGCTGTCTGGTGTTTTTGGGGATTTTATTTAACAGAAGATGACATCTGGTTAACCATTAAACGTCATTGGCAGGTGAGTCTCACCATGTTGTTTGGTTCATTTGTGGCTGGTGCAACCAGTGAGGGTGGTGGTGCTGTCGCATTCCCTGTATTTACAAAACTGCTGCATATTGATCCGCAGGATGCAAAAGTGTTTTCACTGGCGATTCAAAGTATCGGCATGACCAGCGCTTCCTTGTTCATAGTGTTATCGCGTATTCCCGTAGAATGGCGGGTGATCCGCTGGGCAACGTTGGGTGGTATTGCTGGTATTATTCTGGGCAGCGCAGTACTGGCACCAATAATTCCGCCAGCGTTGACCAAAATGTTGTTTACGGTGATTGTGAGTAGCTTTGTGGTAACACTGGTTGCGCTCAATCGTGGCATACAACTACGCCATCAGCAGCTTCCATTATTGGGACTAATTGAGCGAATACTCTTGATTTTGTTTGGTTTTATCGGAGGTGTTTTCTCAGGCCTTGTGGGAAATGGCATCGACATTATCACTTTTTCACTGATGGTGTTGCTATTCAGAATTAGTGAGAAAGTTGCAACACCAACCTCGGTATTGTTAATGGCACTCAACGCTGTCGTTGGGTTTCTGCTTTATTTATTTGTATTGGATGGATTTACACTGCAAGTGAAAGCGTATTGGTTAGCAGCTGTTCCTGTTGTAGTGGTCGGCGCGCCATTAGGCGCTTTCTTATGTTCGAAAATGTCCCGCCAAACCATTGCGAGAATGTTGATTGGTTTAATTGCAGTCGAAATAATCACCTCGCTATTGATTATTCAGTTGAATACACAACTGATTGCTGTAAGTCTATTGGCATTTACTTGCTTGTCT
>JAZGEP010000189.1:0-4016 GCA_036478815.1 Methylococcales bacterium | reverse complement strand
CAAAGTGATTTTGTCGTTACGAGCACTGGTTCAATCAAAAGGGCGTTGGCAACAATTTTGGGGGAATATTGAGCAATATGGCGCACAAGTGTGTTTGTAGGATGACATTATTTTAAATCAGCACCCGATTATTTGATTATTTGGTGGTTAGCCCGTTGTTTGGAAACTATTTTCTTGCCCGTGAGCTCAAACAATATTTGCAGTTCATCAAATCACAAACTCAAATCAAACATATCATTGTGTTTGGTAACTATATTGAGCTCACTCAGAGCCTCCAATCAATCATCCAAAATGGTGAGGCGTTACAACAAAGTGTTGTAACGTTTAAAAAAGCCGCTTTTAGAGAAAATGAGCAACTCAAACTGGTCTGCAAGGAAATGGCTTGCTTGTTCATTGATAAGAAAAAACTACTCTGTAAAAATGAGAATATTAAAACATGTAAACTAGAACTGAATGGCATTCCCTTCACCTGGGACAGTCATCATTTATCGCTTGAATTCAGCACCTTGCTGGGACAACTCGCTAAACAGAAAATCAATCGCTATTTGAGCAAGCCGCTAAACTCAGCCTCTATGCATTGAACAACAGCCACCACATCTACACAAATTTAATTGAGAAATAATTGCAGAGCTGATTTCGAATAATTCGACGTTTATTGTCAACGCTGTTTTCAGTCAGGTTTAGTGAAATTCAGTCACAACTGGCCTATTGAGCAGCTTGTGAAGGAGCAAACTTAATCACTCCATCATCTGTCTCACTATCCCCTTCTGTTTCCTCTTCCATCGCTTCTAGCGACAGACCACCTAAACTGCTGGCTTGTTCTTCATCAGCATGTTCAGCTTCTAGTGGTTGCCCGTGATCTCGGCTCAGTTTAATTTTCAGCTGCAGATTATTCGGTGAATCTGCATTTTTCAATGCTTCTTCATACGAAATAATACCTTGCTTGTAGAGCTTGAATAGATGACTGTCAAACGTTTGCATTCCCAACTCTTCAGACTTTTCCATGATCCCCTTGATTTCATGCATTTCGCCCTTCTGAATCAGTTCGCGGATGGTTAACGTTCCCAACATAATTTCTATGGCTGCAACACGTTTACCATCAATAGTCGGAATCAGTCGCTGGGAAATAAATGCTTTGAGATTCAGTGACAAGTCTTGTAATAACTGGTTACGCCGTTCTTCAGGAAAAAAATTAATCACTCTATCCAACGCCTGATTAGCATTATTAGCATGCAAAGTTGATAAACATAAGTGCCCTGTCTCAGCAAATGCCAATGCATGCTCCATGGTTTCACGGGTTCTGATCTCACCAATCAGAATGACATCAGGTGCTTGTCTGAGAGTATTTTCCAATGCATCTGAATAACTGTCTGTATCAACACCAACCTCACGCTGACTAATCAGACATTTTTTATGCGGATGGATATATTCAATCGGATCTTCAATGGTAATAATATGCCCAGCTGTTGTGCTGTTTCGATGATCAATCAAGGCAGCCAGAGAGGTGGATTTACCTGAACCTGTTCCACCAACAAACAGAATTAATCCATTCTTTTGCTTAATAATATCTTTTAAAATCTCAGGCAAACCCAGCGTATCGGCATTGGGAATGTCAACTTTAATATTACGGATCACCATTGCCAAATTATTGCGTTGCCTGAAAATATTAACCCGAAAACGACCAATGCCTGGTTCTGAAATCGCCAGATTCATCTCTGGTTTATCATCAAACGCAAGCTGTTGCTCTTTATCCATCAAACTATTAGCCACACCCTTAATCTGCTCGTTGGTCAAAATCATTTTATCAACCGGTTTGAGAGCCCCTTGAAATTTTGCAGCCGGAGGCGCGCCAACAGTTAGATACAAATCTGAACCATCATGTTGAACAAGTAGTTTTAAGAGTTTTTTAAATTGCATGAGAGCCTTTTCACTGTAAAAATATATTTAGATGCGTTCTGACAAGCATAGTCAATATTTTGTTTTTATCATGCGACGGTAATCACATTTATTTCTAGCTGGGATAATAAACTGTCGATGAGCAGCTGCAGGAGAAGTGAAATTTTAGCAAAGGAAATTATTTTTGGATTAGCCATTTGCACATGCGGTTGCTGTGAAATTTGGTACGGAGAGTTTCGTTGGAAAATCTTGTGTAGAGTAACTACAGCTATGTTTCCCGTCTGATTCTCTACAATATATCAAGCACACAACATGCTAAATTTTGATGTGCTAAGGAGCGTGCATGAAATAACTTGAACATTCTGGCTGGTCTTTTTCTCCTGCCGAAACGCCCTCAATCGTTGCGTAGATCAACGATGCGCCTCTTGAGATCGTTTCGTCAGAAATAAAAATCCTGCGTCATTATTGTTCAAGTTATTCCATGCACGTTTAAGCGTATAAACACAGAAATGTATATCATCATGAGCGGACGCTTACATAATCAAAATGACTGTGCAATAGGATTTATCGCCGTAGACTTTCCTATTCTCAAACAATCTCTACCAAGACAAAATCATCAATCTGACTGCCTCCCAGAATGCAAAAATCTAATTACCTGCGCAGCCACTTGTTCTGGATTTTCCATGTGTAAATGATGCCCGCCTGATAGCTCGACAACTTCCAACTTACTTACAGCTGTAATTCTTTCCAGAGTCGTTGCACGTTGATTCAACAATCCTTGCTTTGCTTTCACTAACAAAGTAGTCGCTTCAATCCGTGATAAAAAAGATAGCACTTGCTGCTCTGCCATATAAATCGGTGATAAACAATTAAGACGTCGATCTGCCAACCAGATTATTTCCCCATCATCCTGCTTTGCATTCCGCTTAACCAGAAGCTCAGCCGCTTTGTGATTAATATTACCAATTTTTGCGCGACGTTTTATCAATGCATCCCAGTTTGGATAGGTCATTTGTTTTAAGCGTGGAGTCATGCGCTGATACGAACGGATTGACTTCTCTAGTTGATCAGTCACTCCACCAGCGTGACTGGATAATGGCCCGATCCCATCAATCAAAATCAAATGACTGACCAGTTCTGGAGCAACCGCTGCAATCAGGCTTGCGATTCCAGCACCCATGGAGTGTCCAATTAATACAAAACGATTCCAGCCCAGCTGTGCAACACATTCAAGCACATCAAATACATAGTCAACAAAATGATAGTGATTGCCTTGTTCTCGGTGATCTGAACGCCCATGCCCAGGCAGATCAACAGCCATAAAATCAGGAGTCACTTGAATCAAACTATGAGCTATCGGCGAAAAGCTCATAGCATTATCAAGCCATCCATGCAAAGCAAGCATTGGCATTCCTTGGTTACAAGCATCATTTACCCAGTGAATGCCAGCCATTTTGCCATAGGTTAATTGCAACACTTTTTCGTTTTCTTGCATGCTGAATGATACTCCCAGAGCAATGCCTTTTATACTCTTCACACATGAAATTTAGCATCTTGTGCACGCGCGGTTTGTGTGTAAATTTGGTGCGGATCATTGCGTTGAATAACCTTGCTGTAAAATGACTACAGCTAAGATTCCCCGCCTGACTCTCCACAAAATATCACGTACACAAGATGCTAAATTTTCATGTGCGAAGAATATCACCTTGTGTACTTCGTTTATTATTAATTGTTCATCAAATAAATGTTATCAACCGTCGAAGTAAGATCCACTGTATAATAGCTGGCTATCCATATTCGCAATCTAACTGGATAGTAAGTACTCGACCATCATTATTTTAACATTTTACTTGTCTTTTTTATCACCTTCAGCGTTGCATTTACAGTTACATAGCTCACTATACGCCTGTTTCTGCGCCCTGAAGATGATAAACATTCCTGCGTAAATTTATTAAATGAATGATGGTCGAGTACCTAGGAGGCTGCCCGAGAATAAAAACCTACTGCGGAAAAGCGGATTTTGGCCAATTTTTCCGATTAAATTCGTTCAATACAACAAGTATTCGCCTCATTTAATCGAAAAAATGGACTCAAAACCACTTTCCCTCGCTACGGCTTCT
>JAZGEP010000188.1:0-4066 GCA_036478815.1 Methylococcales bacterium | reverse complement strand
CTTAACAATAATCTGCTATCTCAGGATGATTTTCAATCAGTGTATGACGGAAGTTACTAACGGCATTTTCATTGGTGCGGTTGTCACGTGGTAAGGTGACTTCGACTTCGGCGATTACCTGGGTCGGAGCTTGATTTAAAAACAATATACGGTCAGCCAGAGTAATGGCTTCACGGATGTCGTGAGTCACAAACAAGATGGTATGGGGTTGTGCTTGCCAGACATTAATCAGTCGTTGACGGATGCGTTTTGCATTGCTGGCATCCAGTGATACAAAAGGTTCATCCATGAGTAAAATGTGCGGTTGAGTAACAAATGCCCGAGCTAGCGCTACACGTCGCGCCATTCCTAGCGATATTTGTGTGGGATAGTGGTTACGCAGATCGTCGATTTCCATGATCTCGAGCAACTCATCGACAAGTTTGGTATTGCGATTGTGATCCAGTACAAGTTCAATATTCTGTAGTACGCTGCACCAGGGTAATAAGCGTGGCTCTTGAAACACATAGCCTACTCGATAATCGTGGGTGTTTTCGTCGCCAAGATAAACCTCACCATCATAATTTTGATCAATCCCGGCCAGGATATTCATCAACGTAGTTTTGCCGCAACCAGATGGGCCAACCAAACACACAAATTCATTTTGTTTTAAATTGATGTGTAGATTATTGATAGCAACATGAGCTGCCGTCGTAGCTGTGGCGGGATATGTTTTGTTAGTAATATCGATACTGAAATCAGTCATTGTCGCCAGGCGTTTGCACGCTTGTCCAGAGGTTTTAAAATCAGCATTTCAATGAGCTGAATGACAATGATAAAAGCGATGGTGTAAGCGAGAATGTTGGTCACGTCAAACAACTGAAAAAACAAATGCAGTTGATAACCCATGCCATTACTGCAACCGAGCAGTTCTACGACGAGAATAATTTTCCAGATTAGTGCCAATCCGGTGCGTGCAGCTGCCATTAAATAGGGGAATAACTGTGGCCAGATGACGTAACGATAGGTTTTCCAGCTACCCAGGTGATAGCTTTGCGCCATTTCTAGCAAGCGTTGATCCAGTGCGCGAGTGCCTTCTCGAATCGTCACCACAACATTGGGAACTTTGTTGATAACAACGGCAAGTATCGCCGCAGTTTCAGTCAGACCAAACCAAAGATAACACAGAATAATGGTGACTAAAGCCGGGATGTTGAGCAGGATCAATAACCACTGATCAAAAAAATGATTGAGTTTGTGATGACGGCCTAATCCTATGCCGATCAAAATACCGATGACCATGGACAGGCTAAAGCTAACCGATAATCTGGCAAGGGTAATGCCAAGATGATAAGGCAATTGTCCATTTTGGATGGCCACAGCAAGTTGCTGAAACACTTTGGTTGCTGGCGGTAATGCCGGTAATTGTAATGAGTTGGCAAGTAACTGCCAGAATGTTAGTAGCAGTATTACAGAAATGACGGCATTGAGCCGGGGTGAATTCACGTGTGTTGAATGAGTAAGCTTAGGTGGCTGATTTACTTCGAGATCAATGGTTGTGAATCTGGATTTGTCAATTTGGAGAGATTATAATCCCAGAAAGTTCCAGCAGCCAATGTTTTTGATTTTCCAGGAAATAGTCCAGGATGGCGATCAGTGATTAATGTATATAGTTTGACAGCGGCTTGTTTTTCGTTATCACCCCATTGCTGTATTCTGCCTTCACAATAACGTTGACGGAGAATAGACTGGGTTTTTTTATTTTCACTGCGGGTTAGGGGTAACACTGTTTTCCAGACAGCATCTGATGTGCAAATCAGATTTTTTGCTTGATAACTGATTTTTAGAAAACGTTGAAGTGCCTGATGATGTTGATTTGCCCAATTTTCATCAAAGATATAGCCAAGCGTAGGTAATGTCTGCTCAACGCCTAGTAGATGCAATATTTCACCTCCATCCAGCAAACGCTTATAGCCACTGGCTTCTAGTTGAGCTGCATAATGCCAGTAGGTTAAAAGTGCATCCAGCCTGCCTTGTAATAACTGTTGATTAAGGATTGGAGGGGCGCCATAGACTTTATCAACTGATTGATCCAGGTTTAGCTTGTCGCGCATTGAAGCCAGAGTCTGCAACAGTAACCAGTTTTTATCGATTTCACCACCGGCGATACCAATGCGTTTTTTGGCAAGTTGTTTGATGCTGGTGATTGTACTGGTTTCTGGAACCATTAACGCGCCCGCTGTTGCCGAGTAAGGTGCAAATGTAAGAGCGCTATTGTTATTGCTACGCTGATTCGAGACCCAAAACCAGTCAGCAACCCCGATATCAACTGTTCCGGCATGCAAGGCAATTTTTCCGGCTTGCGGGTTAGCCAGTGTAATCAGGTTGAGTTTGATGTTTTCCGCTTTATCCAAACCTTGTTGTTGAATCACTGTTAATTCCCATTGCAGTGTTCCAAAAGCGATGACGCCAATTGTTATTGGGAAGTCTTCTTTGGCTTGTGTCGCTGAAATATTGAATAACAGCAACAACGGGATTAACAGTCGAACGATCAATCGGTTCATTTGGCTTGATAATGTGTATGCGGAAACAGCTTTGAATTGTATGAGGCTTGTAGTGGCGAAGCAAGCGCTATCTGTTGAGGAGGCGTGAAAAAAGTGAAGTATTACAAGCACAGGGGTAGCTCAATTTCTATGGTAAGTAGGTGACCATAAGTTTTTTAACAATTTTGCGCAGGGTATTTTGTGGTATTCGAGGTGCAACGTAGGGCGCATAGTGCGCTATGTAACCGAAGTTGCAACGAAGAAGAGCGCAAAATAAACCAGTAAAAATTTTAAAAAATTTATGGTCACCTACTTATCCCCCCTGTCTTTGTGGGAATCCATACGCTGAGCAGTGACGATCAATCAAGTTTTATTGGTTATCCCCAACCAAAAAGGCATCAGCATAGATATTCTGTATTTTAACGCCCGCCAGAAACAGTTTTTGCTGAGCGGTTTTCACCATTTCTGGATGTCCGCATAAATACACACGCCATTCTTTGGGTTCTGGGTATGTCTCAAGTGCGATATCACTTGCACGCCCTAATGCAAAACCTTCAGGAGCAGGGGCGGCGGATACGCAAGCGGTGTAGCTGAAATTATCATGTTGGTCAGCTAGTTTCTGCATGGTATCAACCAGGTACAAACCGCTTGCGTCGCGACTGCCGTGGAACAGATGGATTGAGCCGCTATGTTGATGTGACAAGGCGTCACTAATAATGCCTGCCAAGGGAGCAAGACCGGTTCCAGTGCCAATCAGCAGAAGATTTTGTTGTTGTTTACCGGGGACATAAAAACAGTCACCTTGTGGAGTATGAATCTCTATTCGATCGCCGACTTTTAAATCGTTATACACCCATTGACTGAATTGGCCATTCGCGAGTTTGCGAATATGAAATTCCAGTGTGGCGTTTGTAGACGGAATGTTAGCGATAGAATAACTACGCAACAAGCCGTCTTCACGTTGTAAATTGACGAATTGCCCAGCGTGATGTTCCAGTTTTTCATCTGGCTCTAAAATCAGACGAATAATTTCATCAGTGAGTTTCTCGTTTGAGATAACAGTTGCTGGTATTAATTCATTGCTGTCAGGCAGGCAAATCTGCATGTCTTGCTCTGGGTAGCATTGACAGGCTAGAAATTGATCCTGTGCAATTTGGGCATCCTTAAGACCGGGTTGTGCTTCATCAGGTGGTGCACCATTCAGGCTGCGCATCAGGCAGCTGTGACAGATGCCCTGGCGGCAACCATAGGGAACAACAACGTTTTGTGATAGTAAAGCTTCAAGTACTGTCTGCTTTGGATCACAATTGTAGCTTTGATTATCTAGTGTTAGTTTGGGCATGGTAATTCTGACTGAGGGCGGTTTGAGTGGGAAGATTGATTTATATAAGAATGTTTACTAATGTTGTCCATATACTAAGGAACGAGGATTTAATAAAATACGAATTTTGACTTGTCTTTTTGTCCGTCTTCCGCGTTGTAGAAACAGTTGCGTAGCTTGCTATGCGCCTATTTCTACGCCTTGAAGACGAACAAAAATCCTG
>JAZGEP010000187.1:0-12255 GCA_036478815.1 Methylococcales bacterium | reverse complement strand
CATCTTCTGCGACTGGCGGTTCATTCAAATCACCACCGTCATCATTGATGACAATTGTTACCGTTGCAATATTCGATACAGCGCCTTCGTTATCCTCAACCGTATAGGTGAAACTGTCACTGGTTGTAGTTGACTCATCGTGAAAATAGGTGATTTCACCAGTTAATGGATCAACAATGACTAGGCCATTCACAGGATCATCAATAATGGTAACGCTCTCTGGAACTAATGAACCATCACTGTCACTGTCGTTGGCGAGCACATCAACTTTCACCAATCCTCCAGAATCAACCGGGTTTGCGATGTCATCTTGCGCTATTGGAGGCTGGTTTTCAGCGTCCTCAAGAAAGAAGCGAATAGCCTGCTCATTTTGAATCTGGACTGGTTCACCATTAAACAGATATTGAAGTCCAAACACACCGGATTGATGTTCTATGCCGATGGTTGCACTATTAGCCGAGTAGGCATCACCATACTGGAAAACAATATCATTCGTTCCTTCGTACAACGTGACTTCAAAAGTCACTGGGCTATCGGCATTATCATTGAAAAATGGAGTTTCGACCCAGGCGATGGTCATGCGTCGACCTGGAGCAGTACCTTCCAGAAGTGTGTAGATGTTTCCTGTTTGAGAGCTTCCTGGATAGAGATCATCCCAATAGGGAGCGATGAACCCATTTGGTTCAAGAGTACTCGGTATCGGTTCATTACCGAAAATTGAGCGACTTGTATCGACAAAAGCCAGAAAACCATTAGAGTCTATTGTTAGCTGTGAATAAGAAACCTCATAAAAGTCAAAGTCAAAACCTATCTCAATGGTTTCTGTTTCATCATCAGTGTCACTGATAGCTAATCGTGTTCCGGATGTTGCATCAATCCATTCAAATAGGTGTTCAGGGTCAATCCTGTACGGATTTGATAACACTGAACCAGTCACAGAATCAGACAATAACAAAGTGTCTGCATTCACAGCCAGAGTTACAGATTCACCAGGGTTTTGTGGTTGCCAAATTCCAGTGTAGAGACCATCGTTTGCCATAGCATCTGTGCCTTGCCCATTATCAAGCAAAGCAAACGAAGTATCTCCACTACTTGGTACAGCCAAAACATCAATGTTTGTAACTGCTTCACCACAATCATTTATTCGAGCTTTTATAACCGCATCAATTGCAGTCGGCAGAGCAAACTGATCCTGTGGTGTTATTATTTCAAGTACAGGGGAGCCCAGGACGCAATTTAATGCATTGTTGATGTTAAGTCGTCGTCCGCTTGCCGTATTACTATTTCCAAGGCTGGCAACAAGATCTCCTTGAGAAATTATTTTATTTTTAATCTCTATGGCGAAAAGAGAAGGGTCATTTGACCACAACAATGCAGCGGCACCTGCCACATGGGGTGAAGCCATTGATGTGCCGCTTAATAACCCATATTGATTTCCCGAAAGTGTGCTTAGAATTTCAACACCGGGTGCTCCCAGATCAACGCTTGTTGCTCCAAAATTTGAAAACGTTGCCAGTTCATCGGTGCGTGATGTCGCAGCAACTGAAATAATATTATCAAGGTTATAACTTGCAGGATAAGACGGATTGTTATCAGTATTAGTAGCATTATTTCCGGCCGCAGCTACAAACAGCATATTTGCATCAGCAGAGGTCTGAATAACATCTCTTAAGGATTGACTGAAACCACCGCCACCCCAGCTGTTATTAGTAATACGGATATCAATACCCTGTTCATTTTTCATTTTTACAGCGTAAGCCAGACACTCTATTGCATCACTGGTCGATCCACTGCCATCGGCTCCAAGAAACTTTAGCGCCATGATTTTTGCCTCCCAGTTAACACCCGTTACACCGAGACCATTATTGCCAACTGCAGCGATGGTTCCTGATACATGAGTTCCGTGGAGACCATCATCCATTGGATCAGAGTCATCATTGATACAATCGATACCATGGATATCGTCAATATACCCATTGCCATCATTATCAATACCATCATTTGGAGTTTCACCGGGATTAACCCACATATTTGCAGCCAAATCTTCATGGGAATAATCAACGCCCGTATCAATGACCCCAATAATGCTATTTGGTGAACCTGTTGTCGTATCCCAGGCTTCGGGAGCATCAATATCCGCATCAATCAGACCATTATCTTGCCCACTATTATCCAAACCCCAAAGCTGTGCAAAATTTGCATCGTTTGGCTGGGTGCTCTTAAATCGAATAAAATCCGGTTCAGCATACAGAATAGCTGGAAAACCATTCAAACGCTTCAGGACTGTCTTAAGATCTTTACGTCCATCCAAAGTTAGGACATTAAAGACAAGATCCTGTTTGACACCACGCAGGGAGGTCACTCCATCATTAATTTTGATTGTCTCAGTTATCTTCACCCCAAGTTCAGAAAACAGAGTTGTTTGTTGTGCTGAAACCGGAGCTCTTTGCACATTGTTCTTGAAACGCACAATCACTTGATTTGCACTCATAGAAACATCCGGCAACTGTGCCTGATCTGTAGGTGGCTGGCTGCCAGCTAAAGTGATACTGCAAACGCCAGATGTCAGAGAAATAAATATAAGAACACACAATTTTTTTATCGTTTTCATAATTGAATCTAATTTGAGTTGGTTGAATAAACCGTGTCATATAGTCGATGAACGGATAAGAGTATGATAATTGACATGTTAAAACATTTGACATATCGAAGCACATAGATGATATTGACTGAAACAGTAATAGCATGGAAAGCAACGTATATGATGATTGAAGTTATAAATAAACCCTTATTTTATTATAATATAGCGGTGTTTGGCTGCTTTTCTGGTGATACTAACATAAAATACTTAAGATTGTTTTTTTAATGCGTTAGTATTTGGCCCTATTATCTATAAACAGAACAAACAATCTTTGTGCTACTCAGCTTACTCTCTAGTTAGTCCAATCGCTGTCTGGAATGTGCTCATATACACCTGTAAACTCCGCGCTTTCGCCTTGCTCTTGAACAAACTAGTACAGCAATTCGTAAGTTCGACTAATAATGTGGCGAGGATATATTTTCGAGAGCAAGGCGAACAAGTGCAGACCTAGCAGGCTACGCCAAACTTGTTCAACGCAGCAATCGGGAATATAGACCGCTACATTGTTAGTCGAACTTAGGAATTGCTGTACTAGAGGGCAATCTAAGCAGTTACTGATTACGCTGAGAAGTTACCAATTTTTATATATTCTTCCTATTTCCCTATTTCCCTATTTCCCTATTTCCCTATTTCCCTATTAGAAACCAACCTCAGAATAATTCCATCTGTTCCGGTCTATTCGGCGGCCTGAATTGAGAACTATCGAGTTGGTATCTGTTCTTATTCAGTCCGAGTCGTTTACAGGTTAATCGAAAGCGTTGAGCAATTAAATCTGCATATTGACCTTGTCCCCGCATACGCTGCCCAAATGTTGAATCATTGAGTTTTCCCGAGCGCAGGTCGCGGATACGTTGCAAAATTCGATTGGCTTTTAGTGGATAATGGTTTTGTAGCCATTCCTGAAATAATATTTCGACTTCTTGTGGTAAACGTAACATGACGTAATCGGCGCTGATTGCACCAGCTTGCTGGCAATTGGTCAGTACTGTTTCCATTTCGGCGTCATTTAAAAACGGGATAATGGGTGCAACCAGCACTCCAACTGGAATTCCTGCTTCAATGAGTGTTTGAATTGTTTTGAGGCGGCGTTGCGGAGCTGCGGCTCGGGGTTCCATAGCGCGGGTGAGGCTGCGATCCAGGCTGGAAATTGAGATGAAAACCAGTACTAGATTTTGCTTTGCCATGTCTGTCAAAATATCCAGATCGCGTTCTATCAGACTGGCTTTAGTGACAATGGATACCGGGTGTCTGTATTCTTGTAATACTTGCAGAATTTGACGGGTTATTTGCCATTCTTTGTCAATTGGTTGATATGGGTCGGTATTGGTGCCAATAGCGATTGGCTGGCATTGATAGCGTGGTTTATTGAGCTCGTTGCGCAGTAGTTCAGCTGCTTGGGGCTTTGCGATCAATCGGCTTTCAAAATCCAGTCCCGGCGACAGATCCAGATAGGCATGGCTAGGCCGTGCATAACAGTAGATACAACCATGTTCACAACCTCGATAGGGGTTAATTGTGCGGTCGAATGGTAAGTCAGGAGAACGCACCCGATTGATAATGGTTTTGGTGTTGTCAATTGTTACTGTGGTTTTCAAGGCAGGTGCAGGTTGATCTTGTAGATCCCAGCCATCATCAATCTCCAAACTGTGAGCTGAGTGATAGCGATTGGCGGGATTGGTGATAGAACCACGCCCTGGTTTATTTGGTTTCATCGCTGACCACAGCTGACTCTAAAGATAGCTGTACCTGTATTCGCTGAGCCAGCAGAGTAAGACGGCGCTTTGATTTCTGGGTTTTGACCGCCATTGCCAAGGCTTTGCTTTGGGCAATCACCACCACCAACTGCTTACCACGGGTAATCGCCGTATAGATTAAATTGCGTTCCAGAAGCATATAGTGTTGCATGGCAAGCGGAATTACGATCACTGGATATTCTGAGCCTTGTGATTTGTGGATACTGACTGCATAGGCGAGTTGAATTTCATCCAGTTCATTGAATTCATAGTGCACTGAGCGACCATCAAATTCTATTTGTAACAGACTTTCTTCTGTATCAATCGATTGAATCAGACCGATATCACCATTGAAAACATCTTTGTCGTAATTGTTGATCATTTGAATGACTTTGTCACCTGGTGCGAAGGTGACTCCATAACGGGTGATTTGCTGAGTATTGTTGTTATTGAGACGGCTTTGTAGCTCGATATTGAGTGAACGCACTCCGACTCCTCCGCGATTCATTGGAGTTAGCACTTGGATATCGGCAATTGGATCAAAACCAAAACGTTCAGGAATGCGTTGGGTAACTACATGGATCAGTTTATTGAAAATATCTTCTGGTGTCTCAGCGGGAATCAAGTAAAAGTCACTATCGACATTTGGTTTTGGTAACTGAGGTATTTTTCCGGCATTAATTCGATGCGCATTTAGGATAATATCCGAGCTTTTGGCTTGACGAAAAATCTCAGTGAGACGCACTGTCTGGATACAACCAGATGAGATCATATCTGCCAACACTGAACCTGGCCCTACCGATGGCAGTTGATCCATATCACCAACCAACAACAACGCTGCACGGCTTGGTAATGCTTTGAGCAAGTGATTCATCAATGTAATATCCATCATCGACGCCTCATCAATCACCAGTAATTGCGTATCGAGAGGATTATCTTGATTATATTTAAAACCAAACGTGCTTGGGTCGAAACTCAACAATCGATGCACTGTTTTGGCTTCGCGCCGGGTTGATTCAGAGAGTCGTTTCGCTGCGCGACCAGTCGGCGCACAAAGCATTATCTCTGTATCCTGGTTAGCGAGGATTGCCAGCAAGCTGTTGATGATGGTGGTTTTACCGACACCGGGGCCGCCGGTAAGAATGGTTAGCTTTGATCGTAGCATGATTGCAATAGCCTGGTGTTGTGATTCAGACAATTTCATCCCAGTGGCACGCTCCACCCAAGGAATTGCCTCGACCGAATCAATGTTTTGCCACGGCAAAACACTGGTTGCGAGACGTAAGATATTGGCAGCACAACCAGTTTCAGCACGATGAAGTGAAATCAAAAACACCATTTGTCGCCCTTCGTGCATATCAATAACCAATTGATTACTGACTGTTTCATCTGCAATGGCTTGCTCCAGAACTGTTGTGTTAATTCCCAGTAACTTTTCAGCTGCTTCTACAAGTTGTTCACGGTAGGCGGCACAATGCCCTTGCCCAGACAGTTCCTGCAACACGTGACGCACTCCGGCTCGCGCTCTTAGAATAGAATCGCTAGGAATCCCCAGTTTTTGAGCCAGTGTATCGGCTGTTTTGAAACCAACGCCGTGGATATCAAGCGCCAATCGGTAGGGGTTTTCACGGACTTTCTCGATGGCATCATCGCCATAGGTTTTGTAGATGCGTACTGCGCGTGTGCTTCCAATTCCGTAGGATTGTAGAAACACCATAATTTCACGAACCATTTTCTGTTCGTTCCAACCTGCAACGGCAGTTTGTTTGCGTTTTGGACCAATGCCGTCCAGTTTAAGCAAGCGATCCGGGTCTTGTTCGATAACATCGAAGACATCCTCACCAAACGCGTGAATCAGTTTTTTGGCAAAATGAGGACCAATGCCTTTAACCATGCCCGAGCCCAAGTATTTCTCGATACCTTCCAGAGTTGATGGCGGCACCACATTTAAAGTGACCGCTTTGAACTGCAAACCATGCTGGCGGTCATTAATCCAGAATCCCACGCATTCAACAAATTCGCCAGGACTGATCGCAGGCGCCGATCCAACCACTGTGACCAGATCACGCTTACCTTTTACTCTAACCCGAATCACACAAAAACCAGATTCCTGGCTATGAAACGTCAAGCGCTCAATAGCACCAGAGAGTTTTTCTTGAGGGGCTGACGATTGGAAGGACTGGCGTGATCGGTAAGACATGAAATGGTCGTGTTATAGGTAATTAGCTTAGGAACGTGCAAGCAATAACGTCAACAACTGGCGTAGAATTTTTGTTTGTTTTCAAGGCAAAGCAACAGGCGCATAGCAGGTTATGTAACTGTTACTACAACGCAGAAGACGGACAAAAAGACAAGTCAGTTGTTGAAGTTATTGCTTGCACGCTCCTTACTGTATCGAAACTGTCAGGGATTGACTACTGTATTTCACATCTCAAAAAAAGAAACTGACTATTGACTCATTCGTTAGTACAGCTGCCTCACTGTTATTGCTGAACGGTATGAAACCTCAAATCCCTACTATACTTGAAAGCGGATGTAGCAGTTAACCCGCACTTCTCACCAGTTGATGAGATGATCGCTTAGGAACGTGCATGAAATATTTTCGACAACTGACTTGTCTTGTTGCCCGTCTTCTGCATAGTAGCTAAAGATGCTCATTCTATCGAAATAGGGGGTTTATCAAAAAGATTATCTACCTGCTGGAAAAGTTCTGATAGATTCCGTGCTTTCCAACGAAAGACCTCTATTTTTCAAGCTAAGGAGTGAGGATTTAATAAGTTACCGATTTTGACTTACCTTTTGATCCCACAGAAGCACTCATAAAATAGTTGCATAGCCTGCTTTGCGCCCATTTTATGAGTACTCCTGTGAAATCAAAATGCTGCGCCATACTTCGGTAACTTATTAAATCCTCACTCCTAATCAAATTGGCTATATCATCAATAATTACTGAATGTACTCCAACAGTTTCTCAACACATGTTATTACAATCTGACAGCTTATTTTCAGCGCTGCATGATCATAACCCTGAATTGGAACATAGCCAGGGATGGCAAGCATTACGTATCTATTTCTTTTACCGCTTTGCGCTAGCACTCTTTCTAATATGGGCAATTTTTTCAGGTAAAGGGCCATCAATGATTGCTTCGCATGATTTGACTGGATTTACTTACACAATTATTGCTTATTCTGTCCTGCTAGGTCTATCTGCGATTCCACTGCACAGCGGCAAGCTCGATAATCGAATACACGCACTCTATCATCTAACACTGGATATAGTTTGTCTTCCCCTGTTGATTCATACCAGTGGTGGCATTGGCAGTGGATTGGAGGCGTTACTAGTCATGTCGGTGGCTGCCAGTGGGCTGCTAATTGGCGGACTCTACTCGGTTGGTTTTGCTGCTTTATGCTCTCTGGCATTTCTGGGAGATGCTGTTTATTCAGATTTGTTTGAGGTTTTCGAGAATACTCGTTACACAGAAGCATCTGTGCTGGGTATTTGCTGTTTCGCAGTGTCGTTATTCGCACACTCAATGGGACGCAGAGCTGAGCACAGTGAGCATTTGGCAAAACAACGGGGTCACGACATTGAGCGACTGGAAAAACTCAATGCACATATCATTCAGAATCTGCAATCTGGAGTGATGATTCTTGATCCGGTTACAGGCATACAGTCGATCAACCAATCCGCTTTGCAATTCTTTGGTCTTGAAACAATACCATCGATGTTAGTCGAAGCTTCCGCTGAACTCTCGCAACGTTATCTAGATTGGTTAGCCGACCCACGCCAGGATTCATTTGCGTTGGATGGACAACATGAAACCCAGATACTCACTCGAATCATGGCTTTAAAAACAGCTGGCAAACCGTATCATCTGATATGGTTTGAAGATCTTTCAGTAGAAACACAACGTATACAACAGGCCAAACTGGTCTCTCTGGGACATTTGGCAGCCAGTATTGCGCATGAAATTCGTAACCCATTGAATGTAATTTCTCACGCCAGTCAATTGTTGAAAGAAACCACCGATCAGAATCAGGAAAATCAACAGTTGAGTGAATTAATTGTGCGCCATTCGGCTCGAGTCAACAAAATTATCGACAACATGCTGCAACTTGCGCAACGCAAACCGGCTTGTTTGGAAACAATTAATTTGAATGTCTGGCTACAAACTTTCACAACACAGTTCCAGGAAGAATTTCAACATAAAAATCACACACTTCGCTTCGACAACAACCTATCACCAACTACATTGATTATCAGAGCAGACCCGAGCCAATTAAAACAAATACTGTCAAACTTGTGTACCAATGCAATCAAGCACACTTCAAGTTTGACTGATCCAACTGTTGAAATAATAGTCAATGTTGTCGAGGATAGTATTAATATCGATGTTATTGATAGTGGCCCAGGGATCTCCGAGGAAAATCGATCAAAACTGTTTGATCCATTTTTCACTACCAGCGCGACAGGGACAGGACTCGGACTCTATATTTCCAGGGAACTGTCAGAACTGAATCAGGGCTCGCTGAATTATTTTCCAGGAGCACAAAGCGGGAGCGTCTTCAGATTGAGTTTTCCACAACAACGTGAGCAGGTAATTTCTTTATGAGTCAACAACGTGTATTGGTGATTGATGACGAGCCGGATATCTGTGACTTATTGAAACTGACTTTAGAACGCATGAAACTGACAGTTGCAAGCGCAGAAAGTCTCGCAGATGCCAAAACTTTACTTGCCAACCAATCCTTTGATTTGTGTTTGACCGATCTACAATTACCCGATGGAAGCGGGCTCGATCTGGTATCAGAAATTCAGCGTAACTATACCGAGATTCCGGTAGCAGTGATTACTGCGCACGGCAATATGGATACCGCAATCACTGCATTAAAAGCAGGCGCGTTTGATTTCATTTCAAAACCGATTGACCTGCATCATCTGCGCACAATTATAGAATCTGCATTAAAGTTGAATGCATCTTCAACAGACCGGCGCTCTCGCGATACTTTACTGGGTGAATCACCACAGATGCGTGAGATTCGTTCAAAAATCAGCAAAGTTGCTCGTACCCAGGCACCTGCTCTTATTTACGGCGAATCTGGAACTGGTAAAGAGTTGGTGGCAACGCTGATTCATCAGAAAAGTTCGCGCAGTCATCAAGCGTTTGTTCCTATCAACTGCGGAGCGATACCTCATGAATTAATGGAAAGTGAATTCTTCGGCCACAAAAAAGGCTGTTTTTCTGGAGCGGTTGCCGATAAAGCAGGATTGTTTCAGGCTGCCAATGGTGGTACTTTGTTTTTAGATGAAATCGCTGAATTGCCTTTATCGTTACAAGTTAAATTATTACGCGCGATTCAGGAGAAGTCAGTTAGACCAGTTGGTGGGGAACATGAAATTCCGATCGATGTGCGGATCGTTAGCGCAACACACAAAAACCTGGCAAAACTGGTTGAGGATGGAGAATTTCGACAGGATTTATATTATCGAATTAACGTCATTGAATTAAAAGTACCAGCTCTACGCGAACGCGTCGGGGATATTGATTATCTTGCCAAACACTTACTTAGCAGGTTAGCTGAACGTGACAATATTATTGAGCCTGAATTAAGCAAAGAGGCACTCAATCAATTAATTGGCTACTCATTCCCTGGAAACGTGCGTGAGCTGGAAAATACGCTGGAGCGTGCACTTGCATGGTCTGATGGTTCAGTGATTGGTGCTGAAGACCTGAGTCTTCCAAAGCAACACCCAAAACCAACGATGACTAGAACAGAATTTGTAGATAGTAAACCAGCCGATGTGAATCTTGAAGATTATCTGGAAGGGATTGAGCGCCGAGTGATCAATACAGCCCTAGAACAAAATCGCTGGAATAAAACCGCTACCGCAGAAAACCTGGGTATTTCTTTCAGAGCGTTGCGCTATCGCCTCAAGAAGCTTGATCTCGGATAAACCAAGGAACATGCAAGTAATAACTTCAACAACTGACTTGTCTTTTAGTGCACGTTCCTGTATTTCCGACTGAAATTTTTTTTTGGATTCAAATCGCTAGCGTGGTCTCATCAGACTGGTGAGAAATGCGGGCTAGCCCGTTATCAATTAATTAAAATGAAAGAGTTGGCCGATAAGCCGGGTTCTGTCGTGAGCAGCCATTCGTCTGGGATACGCGTCACCACGCACCTCATGCGACCTACCCGGGAACTGATGCGGGCAGCACTCGTGGCTTACGCCACTGTTCCCCTATTTGGTCTTGCTCCGGATGGGGTTTACCCTGCCACTACTGTTGCCAGCAGCGCGGTGCGCTCTTACCGCACCATTTCACCCTTACCCAGCCACTCGAGAGTGATCAGGCGGTATATTTTCTGTGGCACTTTCCATAGATTCGCATCTTCCAGGCGTTACCTGGCATCCTGCCCTGTGGAGCCCGGACTTTCCTCCACTCATCGTTAAATGAGCAGCGACTGCTTGGCCAACTCTTTCAAAACTGTAGGACTACCAGGAGGCTGTCCGAGAATAGAAAGTCTACTGCGGAAAAGCGGATTTTGGCCCATTTTTCCGATTAAATTTCGTTAAATACAGCAAGTATTCGCCTCATTTAATCGAAAAAATGGACTCAAAACCGCTTTCCCTCGCTACGGCTTCTATTCTCGGACAGTCTTCTAGTCCCATTCGACCTGTTTGAAGATAGATTGCTCACGCCAGCAATCTATCTTCAAACAGGTGAGAGAATCTGATAATTTAATGATGGAGATTATCAGCTAATTCACCTGGGGACACTCAGGCCTTTTTTCTGACTTGCATAAAATGCTGCAATATTTTCGATATCTTCATCAGATAACGCTGCCACCATCCCTGTCATCATTGGGTTAGTTCGTTGACCGTTTTTGTATTGTTGCAACGCATGAATTAAATAATTCTCATATTGACCAATCAGATGAGGAAACCCAGGGCTTGCACTTTTGCCTTTATTACCATGACAACTGGCGCAATTTTTAGCTTTTTTCTTTCCTTCAACAGGATCGCCAAACACTTCATTTTGGTCGATATTTTCAGAGAATTTAGTTTGCGCTAAATAAGCTGAGATATCGAGCATATCCTCTTCACTCAAGCTCATGGCCGTGCCTTTCATACTGTCATGTTTGCGTTCGCCGCTCTTATATGCTTTTAACGCTGAAAGCAGAAAATCTGCGTGTTGACCACCGAGTTTTGGAACCTGAAAGCGCGGGAATGCATTGGAATATCCTGGTATAGCATGACAACCAGCGCACACAAGAAATTTTACTTTACCGGTTTCAGGGTCGCCTGCTGCAAATGTGTGCTGCAAGCTTGCAATAAGAATTGCTCCACCATAAATCATTTGTTTGAATATTTTAATCATATTTGCGCTGGCTCCCGAGCAACTTGTCAGCGATAAAATGGGACAAGGTTGAGTTAAAAGATAGTTGTCTATAAATTTCTTAAGGAGTGAGGGTGTAATAAGGAGCGCGCATGAAATAACTTGAACAATTGAATTGACTTGTCTTTTTGCTCATCTTCGGTGTTGCGAAAACAGTTACATAGCTCATTCTACGCCTGTTTTCGCGCCTTGAATATGAACAGTACTTTGACAAAAATAGCCTACGTCATATTGTTCAAGTTATTCCATGCACGTTCCTAAGTTACCGAAGTATGGCGCAGCATTTTGATTTCACAGAAGTACTCATAAAATGGACGCATAGCAGGCTACGCAACTATTTTATGAGTGCTTCTGTGGAATCAAAAGGCAAGTCAAAATCCGGAAGTTATTAAATCCTCGCTCCTTAATCAGAAATCCAGACTGGATTTCGCTGAATTACAATTCCGCAATCACTGCTTGAGACCTGTTAAATGAGCGCTCT
>JAZGEP010000186.1:0-10882 GCA_036478815.1 Methylococcales bacterium | reverse complement strand
AAACTGATGAAATGGTCACAATACGACCCGGTTTTCGGCGTTGAATCATCGGCATGAATAGTGGTTGTAACACGTTGTATAAACCACCAAGATTGGTATCAATCACCTGATCCCAATCATCGCCAGTTAGTAATGGAAAAGGGTTGTCACGAGCAATACCAGCATTACACACAACGCCGTAATAAGCACCATGTTGAGTAATATCATCTGTCAGAATTTGTTCGACAACACTGCGATCAGAAACGTCGAATTGCAGCAATCGCACGGTTCCACCCATGTTTTCCAGTTCGGATTTAAGTAACTCAAGCTGATCACGCTGGTTGCGACAATGCAAAACCAGATCATAGCCATCTTGTCCCAGGCGCAAAGCAATCGCACGCCCAATACCACGGCTGGAGCCTGTTACCAAAACAGTTTTGTTAGTCATAATAATGCCCGATAATCATGGGGGTGCACAATGCCTATTCTATGGTTCTTTATTCCACTTAAAACTAGATTTTTCACCATGAAGTACATGAAGGGAGGAGTATTTAGCACTTGACCAAGCATATTTAACAGTATTGGCGAAGAAGGGGAGAAGACATTATCTCAGCACCCACCTGTGTTACAAAAAGTGCGTACAACGCATACTTAAATATCTTTTCTTCATGTCCTTCATGGTGAAAATCCATCACATCACATGGCATCAGCACCCAATCATGGTTCATAGTTTTGTTTTCTCCAGAAAGGCATTCAAATCTTTCGGCAGTAACAGATTGATTTTTGCTGATGCAACAAGGGTTGAATTTGATCCGTTAGTGTCATTGATCTCTATACTGCTGTCAAACACACACATATCATTCGCGCTCTCAATAATTTTAGTTGCATGCACCGTTAGTAGTGTTCCACAAGGATAGCTGGCATGGTGACTCTCAAACAGTCGGGTTCCCAGTAAAAAGCCAAGTCGAATTGGTTCACTACGCACTAGGCAATGATAGCCAGAAAAGGCAGCAATGGTCTGCGCCATATATTCAATTCCTAGCCAGGCAGGCACAGTGTTGTTTGCCTGTGAGAACAACTGATCATCACGCACTTCAAGCTGAGTGGAGATGGAGTGATCATCAATTCGGGTCACTGCATCAATTAAAACCATAGAGCCGCTTTGTGGCATCAAATCAGCAACTGCAAAACGATCCGGTTTGTAGTTCGTTTCAGGAGTATTAAGATTCATTGTCCAGAGCCAATAATCAGAGAGATATTATTGCCACCAAAGGAATAGGTGTTACTCATAATGGTCGATGGATGGATTTCTAAGTATTGACTGCTATTCAGGAAATTGAGTTGTGGCAACAATGGATCGGCTTGTTGATCCCAAAGTTGTGCTGGTAATTGATGCTGTTCGTTTAAATCAGAAACAAGCAGCCAGCACAATGCTAATTCTATGGCACCAGATGCTCCCAGACAATGTCCGGTCAGTGGTTTGGTAGAACTACAAGCGATTTGGTGAGGAAATTGTTCGCAAACCGCACGGCTTTCCATTGCATCATTCTGAGGTGTGGCTGTTCCATGCAGGTTAATATAATCAACTTGATCAGGTTGCAGTGAAGCATCATCCAGTGCCAGTTTCATCGCAAGTTGCGCACCTTTACCGCTGGGATCAGGTGCAGAAATATGATGTGCATCGGAGCTGATACCAGCTCCCAGTAATTGGACAGGAATAGCGTCATCTTCTATATTGCTTTCACGACTGATTAGAAATAATGCGGCTCCCTCGCCAATCACAATGCCATCCCGATTACGGCTGAACGGATTGCACGTTGTTTTGCTAATTGCTCCAAGCGAGCTAAAACCTTGTATTGTAGTACCACATAATGCATCAGCACCGCCAACAATCACAGCATCGCAGAGTCCGCTGACTAATAACCGTTGTGCTGAACAAATTGCACTGGAGCTGGATGAACAACTGGTTGAGATTGCATACGCGGGTCCACTCGTGCCGAGTAACCTGGAAATAAACTCACTGGTTGCAGCAATTTCCTGTTGCTTGTATGCAAAATCAACGGGTAACTGGTGGTTTCGACGATGATAATTGATTGCTACCTCGCCCTCTGCAATACCCGAGGTACTGGTACCGATGATCACCGCAACACGTTGGTGGCCGTACCGCTTAATCGCCACATCGACTGTCGGACGAATTTGTTCAAGCGCTGCTAACAACAATTGATTGGTGCGACTCTGGTAATGATGCAATGTTGCAGGAATATCTGGCAATGTGCTATTAACTTCAGCAATCGGTACGTGCTTACCAGTGCTGTACTTGTCAGACAAGGCAGGGCTTGAAGTGATTGTATTCAGCAAGTTATTGAGTACTTGATGTTTGTTGTCACCAAGCGTACAAATCATTCCGACTGAATTAAGATAAGGTTGTATCACCAGCGACTCTATTGCAGTGTTGTTCAAGGCAGTACATGATAGACGATCTTTTCCTTAGCAACACTACCAATAATGACAAAAGAGATGGATAAAATTGCTGCTATGGCCATCAATACAAGTGACAACGCTGTGTTTGCGCTTTGTAATGGCGAGACCGTCAGTTATGCGCGTTTTTGGCAACATGTCTCGGCATTGAGCAGCTTATTGCCAAAGCAGCAATATCTAATTAATTATTATGAAGATCGTTATTTGTTTTCTGTGGCATTATTCAGTGCGGCACTGAATGGGATAACCACGTTATTACCACCATCAAAATCCAGTGGTATGGTGTTAGAGCTGGAACATGAATACGGATCCTTATGTGCAATCAGCGATCAAATATTATCAGGGTTTTCCATCAAGCAAGTGATCATTAATCTGGAATCACTTGAACGACAAACCCACTCACATCGACCTCCTAAAAGCTCAAATATATTTCTTGATCCACAACAGGTAATGGCGATCGCCTTCACCTCTGGCAGTACAGGACACCCTAAAGCTCAGTTAAAACATTGGGGTGGGTTTATTGACTGCGCACAACTTGCTATCCAGCAATTGGGGCTAGAGAATCAGCAATGTGCCATGCTTTCAACAACACCCCCACAACATATGTTCGGTTTGGAAACATCGGTTATGTGGCCTTACATCTCCAAACTTGTGTTAGTAAATCAGCGTCCATTTTATCCGGAAGATATTCGCCAGACAGTACAATCAATGCCGTATCCAGTCGTACTATGTTCGACACCAACCCATTTGCGAGCCTGTGTTCGCAGCGCTGGACAATGGACGAATCTCGCAGCGATTGTTTCTTCCACCGCACCGCTTTCATCCGCGCTAGCAAATGAAGTAGAAACCGTCATGGGAGCTGATGTGCATGAATTGTACGGAAGTACTGAAACACTGTCGTATGCAAGTCGCAGAGCCGCAGATCAAACCGTGTGGACACCATATCCGGGCGTTAAGCTGGAAACACAAGGAAAAACAACACATTTAAATGCAACTTATTTACAACAACCTGTGTTGCTGGATGATGTATTTGATATACAGCCCAATGGTCAATTTAAAGTGATTGGTCGCGCCACTGACCTGGTTAAAATCGGTGGAAAACGTGCCTCCATAGTAGAACTCAATCAACGCTTGCAAGCGATTCCAGGAATCACCGATGGTTGCTTTTTTCGGATTGAACATGCAGATGCTGATCAACGACTTGGTGTTGTTGTTGTATCCAACAACAACCCTGAAATGATTACAGCTGAGCTCAAGCAACACCTCGATGAAGTATTTTTACCACGATCTGTTTATTACGCTGAAACAATCCCGCGTAATAACCTAGGGAAGCTGGTGGATGCTGAGATCAAAAGTTTAATTGCACGTCTGAAAAGATCATTTTGACCTTCTCAAGGCCAGTATTAGGGTCAGTCTCGAATTATTTAATCTAACTCACTAGTCGGAAAAATCGCAGAGCAGCAATCTAAGCTTACTCCACACTACGTACATAAATATCCCGTTGCGGAAACGGAATTTCAATTCCATGTTTTTTGAATTCATCATCAATGTTCATATGGATATCGTGTGTTAACGGTAATCTGTTTATAACGTCTTTTACAAATAAGCGGATTTCAAAATCCAGTGAACTGTCGCCAAAGCCGATAAAAAATACCATGGGTTGTGGGTCACCCAATACCAATGGATGGTTTCTGAGGATATCGGTGATGACCTGGTGTGCCAGTTTGGTATCTGAGCCATAGGCAATACCCACAGTGATGACGATACGGGTTATGTTGTCTGTACGCGTCCAGTTAACCAACTGGTTGGTAATGAAGTTTTTATTGGGTACTACCAGGTCTTTTCTATCCCAGTCAGTGACAGTTGTTGCTCTGATTTGTATTCTAGATACTGTGCCAGTAACATTGCCAACGGTGACGGTATCACCAATCCGAATTGGGCGTTCAAATAACAGAATGATGCCAGAGATGAAATTGGCGAATATTTCCTGCAAACCAAAGCCCAAACCTACACTCAGCGCTGCGACTAACCATTGCACTTGTGACCATTGCCAGCCCAATTCACTTGTGACCACTATGATGGTAAACGCAATCAACGAATAATTGATCAGCTGAATCACTGCAAATCGACTGCCAGCTTCCATCGATAAACGGTTCAGAATTAGCACTTCCAACACACCAGGCAGGTTCTTTATCGCAACAATGATTATCACAATATAAAACAACGCACGTAGCAGATTAGCAAGTGTGACCGGTTGTAGTGTTGAGACGTCATTGACAAGCACAGATTTTTCCCATAACTGTAGATCATCAAGCACTCCCAAAGCTGGCAATAAATCCTTCCACACCAACCAAAAACTGAATAAACAAACGGCAACAACAGTTAACCACAATAGACGTCGGGTTTGCTTGTTGATGGTCGCTATATCCAGCTCATCTGGATCAATTGGCAATGTTGTCTCACCAACTTCGCCACTAACCTGTGTTGTTTTATCGGCCTGCTGCTTTCCCAAATATTTTTTAATCGCCAGATTACGGTTAAACAAGCGCAAGCCACGCAAGGCCAATTCATGAATGATCACAGCAATCAAGATCAACCGTATTGAAGCAACCATTCTCTGTTCTAATTCTAAAGCGCTGACCACATAACCAAAAACAGCAAATGCAGCGATCGCCAATGGAGCAATAACAACTATTGGATACCAAAGATACCGGGTTTTAGCAAGAAACGATTGTTGATTTTTCTGTAAATACAGTTTTAAAATCCCAGTTTCAGGATGTAATGTGATGCTTAATACAATACTGATTGCAATCAACAACACGATTAAAAACAGGCGCCCAAGACTGGCGCTGTAACTGACTATGCTTTGATGATTACTCACTGCTATCAAAAAAACACAGAGTATTGCGACATAACGCAACCATTTAATTTGTCGGTGTAAAATGGTGCTGCTGCTTTCCGGCCACTTTAGTTGCTTTGCGGCGATGCCATTGGGTGCAAAAAAATAATAAAAGCTTTGAAGGAAAAACAGAGAGATACTCGCAGACATTAAACCACGACCGAATGCTCGCCCAAATTCACTGTATACATCAGCTGTCTTCAGTAACCAACCGACAAAGTAAATAGCAATCACCAACGGTAGCACTTGAAGAATAATCAGCAACATGTTTTCCAGCGTATAATAAAAACTGTCGGAATATCCAAAACTGACTTTTTTAGTGATGATTTGCAATCGCCTTTGAATGGTTGGTCGGGCAAGTAATAATCCCAAAATCAGCAATAGAATTAAAAGAGTTCTGATTAATTGCTGGCTAGCTGCCGGGTAAACTGAAGCAAGTGCCTTATTCCATTGCTCAGTTGACAGCAGCCAAGCCAATGCATCTCCCAGCTCGCTAACAAAATCAGTGGTTACCGGAGCAGCACTTTTTACCCACAATAAATTTTTATCCAGCTTATTCTTGTATTGATGACTTGTTTTGGCCAATTTCTTTGAACTGAAACCCAAGGCTTCAAGAATTCCAATATAATCTACATAAACTTGGTTAATTTTTTCAAGTTGAGTGCTTTGTTGATTCAGCAATAACTGTAATTCAACACGGGTTGACATGTCCTCATGCTCCGAATCGGGCTGAATAATGTGTGCAGTCAGTTTGTCGTCAACAGCTTTGTTAACATCTTTAAGCGCTTTTATACGTTCTTCGATTTCGAACTGCCGGACACTCGCTTCTCCGCTCTGTCTGAGTTGACTGTCTGCAAGTTTTGCAGTGTTTAGATAATCGAATAAGGCATGTCGTTGTTTGCGTAGCAAAGAAACCAGCTTGGGGCTGATATCTGCCAGAGCGAACATACGCTCAGCTTTCTTGGCCTGATTGCTGACTTGTTCATCTTGTTGATCGACTTGTTGGCGCTGAGCAGAAGCAGTGGTAATTGCTTGACTGATTGTTCTATATTCGTCGCTCAAATTGAGATTTTCTCGAATGGCGTCGAGAATCACAGGATGTTTGCCAGCCGCCGCTTGCAATGCTTCTGCCATCTCCCTGGAAAAACGGCTGACTTGCGTTTCTCGGTGTTCGACAAGAAAATTTTCAACCCTTTCAATACGTGCGCGAATTGATGCAATTTCTGCGATGGCATAATCATAACGCCCTCTCAACAGTTCTAAACGCAGTGAGTGACTATTGAGCTCGATAACATGCATATGGTTTTCAGCTTGACTTGCTTGTCTTTTTGCTTTCAAAACGAGCAATTCAGGGTTGTATGCTGAATGATTGCCAGCATTTTTCGAAGGCAGGTTATTCAGTTGTTTTTCCAATTCAATCAGCTTGTTCGCCAAAGTCTGTTGTGCCAGGTGAATCTGTCGAGGACGGGCTATTTGTTGTTGCAGTCGCTGATTTAAGTCATCCAAATTATTTTCAAGCACTAATAATTTAGCTTTATCTGCTTTCAATTGGTGCTCAAGACGGGTAATTGCTAACTCATCAGTTGCTGAAACATTCAGCTTGTTAGAACGCGAAAGCAATTTTTTGAGTTGATGTTTAATTTTCTTCGTGTTTTTATCGCCATCTTCAATTAATTGCTGATAGGAATGCGCTGTTGCATCAAACACTGACGCTGCTTGCAATTGTGTAAGCGCTGTTTGATATAACTGCTTAATGTTTTTTTTGCTTGTTGAACTGATCCGCATATCAGTTTTCAGTTTCTGCAATTCAGCATTAATCGAGTCAACAGTGAGTGCCGTCTCTGTTAACGTGAACTCACTTTGAAGTGTCTCATGGTTCAGTGCAAGTGCTGACTGAATCGACACGCCGAGTAACAGCAGAGCGAATAATAAACGTAATGAATAACAGAGAAAATGAGTAATGGACATTCAGTTAAATTGAAAATAACGCTTGGATGGATATTGTAACAATTAAGTTCCAGACAGCATCAGGTAGCTGACTTGAATAAGGCGAATTACGAACGAGATTTTAAAACCTGCTTAAGATAACACTGTCAGATGTTGCTACCCCGCTTTAGATGAATGTTTTATTGCAAAATCTAGCCTTGGAATTTAAGTGTCTGGTCTGATATTACCATCATTCAGAAATCCTGCTTCTTAGTGCTTTGGTTTTACCCCGTAGAGTTTTGCTGTCCAGTCGTCTTTTCTGAGAGCCTTTGGTTGCCTTTGTTGGTCGCCTTGCTTTCTGAACAACTGACACACCAATCATTAGCTCTTGCAAACGCTCAAGTGCATCCTCCCGATTTTTCACCTGGGTACGAAATCGCTGAGCCTTAATAATCAACACGCCTTCCTTGCTGATACGCCGATCTCTATGGTTTAACAGACGTTGTTTATAGAAATCGGGTAGAGACGAAGCATTAATATCAAATTGCAAATGAATTGCTGACGATACTTTATTAACGTTTTGACCTCCAGCTCCCTGTGCCCGAATTGCCGAAAGTTCGATCTCATCATCAGGAATGGAGATATTCAGAGTGGTTATTAACACTGTCAGATTATCCTAAGTAATAATAAGTTATAAAACATATTAAGGAGCGAGGATTTAATAACTTCCGGATTTTTACTTGCCTTTTTTCTCCACAGAAGCATTCATAAAATAGTGACATCGCCTGCTATGCGCTTGGTGCATGAGCACTCCTGTGAAATCAACATTCTACGTCAAACTTCCAGAAGTTATTCAATACTCGCACCTTGATTAATGGATAGACAGGTGCAACCATAAAACGCGTTGTGGATATAAGCTCTGAAGCATTTAAGCAGAAATGTGATTTCAACCGAGGCTGACTCCGATACTGCTACCTTAAGACGCGATTAGCCAGTTATTTCAATGAGATACAATCCGAAAAAAAAATCTTCTTAATAATCTGGCTAAGCATTAAAATCAATACCTTACAATTTCTCAATGGAACTTTGACACAACGTGAGTATTGTAAGCCACTTATTTCTCGTTCGGCTTCTCGAATTAGTTGTAACGGTCGCTTTTCTAGGCCCTATAACATGCTGATTAACAAATGATATTTCTTAAGGCAGCAGTATTAGAGACTGACTCCATTGGTGCTTGAAATCCAAAAAACGAGAATACTATTATCTTTCAAAAGATTATATTTCGACAATCTAGCTTGGACCCCTTAATTATTTAAGGCATCATCCCTTCTAAATACCCCTCGATCTCTATTGATGTACACCGAGTACAATCATTATCCACAGCGTTACTGATAAGTGCTGCACTGCGAATACCAAAATTATAGCGAATACTTAACAGCCCATCAGTCAGCGCATCAACTTTGCCATTCCCATCGATATCCGAATAATCCAAGTCGGCACATTGTTGCAGATAGGGTTCAATTTCTGCAGCTGTACAGCGAGTACAAGTATTATCTACTGCGTTGCCAGTCAAACTTTCACCGCGGATACCAAACATATGCCGAATAAACAACAAACCGTCTGTTAAGGCATCAACAACTCCATTGCCATCGGCATCCAGCGTGCATTGTTTACTCGCAAGCTCTGTGCATGCCTTGTATCCAAAGCATTGTTGATTCAATCTCCAGTCGAAAAATGGTTTGAGACTGTCGATCTGAGGATGATCGATGTTGAGTCCAATTGACAGACCACGTTGGTTGGCTTCATTGCTTAGGAACAAATTATAAACAAATTGCTGGTCAGTAGTAAGCTGGAAGCCAGTGTCGTTAATATAACCATTGATATTTACAGGCTGTACAGCATCACAACCTTTGCTGATGGCTGTCTCCATTCGCGCTCGCATAATCGGTGCCAGGCTGTCAAGGTCGCTAATATCAAGCCATTGTTCACCTGTCTTACCTTGCAAGACATTACCTTTAACCCAATCGGGGAAATCGTTTGCATCATTTCGCGATGCTTCCCATGTTCCAGCACTGAAATAACAGACTAGCTGACGACCCTGATTCTTCAGTTGTTTAATCGTCGCTTCAGATGTGGCTAACATGTCAATATGGTATACAGCAACATCAATACTAATATCAATCGCACCTTGTGGTTGCCAGTGCCATTTAGAGTCAGCAGCAGGCGCCCAGGGAGTTTCTTCAAAAACCGTGTAAGTTTCACTGACAACCAGACTCGTTTCAGCATTGTTGTCGATAGAGACCGCTTTGATTCTGCTACTCACATCCACACGAACAGGTTCACTGTAAACCGGAGAAGAAGCATTTGGCTGGCTTCCATCGGTAGTGTAATGAATAATTAACTGCGGATCTGAGGTGCTTATGGTTACAGCGACACGACTATAGTAAGCTGCTGATTCAGGATTAATCACTGGAGCCTCTGTACTTAATGATGACTTTGAATCACCTGGATCTGAACCCGCCAGAACTTCTTCGCTATTGGTGTAACCATCATGATCTGTATCTTCATTGCTATCGGAAAGACCATTACTGTCACTGTCAGCATTGAGTGGATCAAGCCCCAGGTTTTGTTCTACGATATCCGACAATCCATCGTTGTCATCATCAGCATCGCATACATTACCCATATCATCTGCATCGGTATTCAATTGATTTGTATTGCTTACTGACGGGCAATTATCTGTGTTATCAAAAATGCCATCATTATCGCTATCAGGAACGGTGCCACTAGAATTTAGTGACAATAAGTTTCCAGCCGGATCATAGCGATAATCGATTTTAGTACCATTGTCATAGGTCACATTGGTTAGTCGGCCTAAATTATCGTAGCTATAACTGATCGCCTGGGCATTAAACGATAGTAGGTTGATTAACAAATAAGCCATTGTTATTACAAATTTTGATTTTAATCGCTGTTTTAACATAATCTTTATATTTTGTGTTGACGTAATAGGCAGTTTCCTGCCTGTGTTACATGTCGGATTGCGCTATCGCTTATCCAACCTACATTTCACCCATGTATATCTTTTTATTGTCAGTTGACCAGGTATCGGAATAAAGTCCACTTTTTAAATAACGGTGAAAACTTGAAAATGGCCAATCAATTACATTTTCAACCCAGCCATGTTTAACTGGATTAAAATGCAAATAATTCATATGATTTTCATAATCACGATCATCTCGAATCGCGTGCTCCCAGAAACGGCGTTGCCAAACACCTCGTTCCCCACGTTTAACTCGCACTTTTGAGCGTTTTTCATTGTTAGGCAAGCCTTTTGAAAAATGGATTTTAATCATCTTCCAGCGACTAGAAAAATCATCATCGCCTTCAGGCAATGTCCAAATACAATGCATATGTTCCGGCAACACCACCCAGGCATCGATATGAAACGGATGTTTTTGTTTACACATTCGCACCGATTCACGTAATAAATCAATATGATCAACCAGCAAGCTATTTTTCCTTTCCAGTAAATTCACAGTAAAAAAATAACATCCACCAGGAATGCGATAACGTAAATAATTAGGCATTATTCAAAAA
>JAZGEP010000185.1:0-3655 GCA_036478815.1 Methylococcales bacterium | reverse complement strand
CTGAACAATGCCAAAACAAAAAACACTATCAACCCAATCATCACATTCATGATAGTAGCAACAGTTGTGAAATAGGGTTCACTCAACGAAATTGCTGTCTTATTTGATAGAACAAATAACATGCTATTGCCATACCAGGCAAAAAGATTAGCAATCAGCACTGGCACTCCTGCAAATAAATAACCGAATGTCAATACACACCAGGGGCATTGATCTCTCTGACCTGAGCTGTGGATATTGCAATAACTATCCAGCCCTGCCCAAGGCCATGTACAACCACAATAAAACATCCATCCACATAACGGTGTAATGATGACTAAGGTGATGACCAGGGTTATAACAACACTCAGTTTTTTGTGGTTGGATTTGACTAAAACGGACATTATCATAAACAGTTAAATCCTCAGAAAATAAAGTAAAAATTCACTCCCATCATCTGCAGTATCAATCTTACAAGTGTTCTGAGTTCTAACTGCAGCTACCAGTAACATTCGTCCAATACTTGACCAACCTCCGAAACACCAAACGGCATCAAAATGAAAGACTAGTTTTTATTTGCTCTATTTCATCGCGAATTCTTGCTGCTTCTTCAAATTCAAGATCTCGTGCAGCGGCGTACATTTTATCTTCCAGTTCTTTCATCGTATTTGCGGCTTGTTTAGGGCTGAGTGATTGATAAATTGCTTTTTGCTCTGCAACTTTTAACTCATCCTGGCGTTTTCCGACTGCCGCAAGTCCCATTACATCGGCGACAGACTTTTGAATCGACATCGGCGTAACGTTATGCGTTGTATTAAATTCAATCTGTTTGACACGCCGGCGCTCTGTTTCATCAATTGCCTGCTGCATGGATTTGGTTATTTTGTCAGCATACAGAATCGATCGGCCTTTGGCATTACGCGCTGCACGACCAATGGTCTGTATCATCGATACTCTGGAACGCAAAAAACCTTCTTTATCAGCATCCAAAATTGCTACCAATGCAACTTCCGGTATATCCAGCCCTTCTCGCAACAAGTTAATACCGACCAGGACATCGTATTTACCAAGTCGCAGATCGCGGATAATTTCTACTCGCTCAATAGTATCGATATCAGAGTGCATATAACGGACTCTGACATTGTGCTCATACAGATAATCGGTGAGGTCTTCCGACATACGTTTGGTTAACGTAGTGACTAATACACGTTGTTTTAATTCGACACAGATACTAATTTCTGACAGCAAATCGTCAACCTGGCTGACAGCTGGACGCACCTCAACTGTGGGATCAAGCAAGCCAGTTGGTCGTACTACTTGCTCAATCGGATCACCTGCATGTTGTTCTTCATATTTGCTTGGTGTCGCAGATACATAAATACGTTGCCCAACTCGCAGTTCAAATTCTTCAAACCTCAATGGTCGATTATCCAAGGCTGAAGGCAAGCGAAATCCATATTCAACCAATGTTTCTTTGCGCGATCGATCACCTTTATACATTGCGCCGATTTGTGGAATACTCACGTGGCTTTCATCGATAATTACGATGGCATCATCGGGCAGATAATCAAACATAGTCGGTGGTGGCTCACCGGGTTTTCGATCTGACAAATAGCGTGAGTAATTCTCAATACCTGAGCAATAACCTACTTCCATGATCATTTCCATATCGAATAAAGTGCGTTGTTCAAGGCGTTGTGCTTCAACCAGTTTATTCATTTCGCGCAGATGTTCCACGCGCTCACGCATTTCCAACCTGATTAGATCAACTGCTTTGACCAGCTTTTCACGTGGAGTCACATAATGATTTTTTGGATACACCGTATAGCGCGAAATACGCTGCATGATTTCACCTGTGAGCGGATCAAATAACGACAAGCGCTCAACCTCGTCATCAAACAGCTCAACGCGCAGCGCTTCGCGTTCTGATTCAGCCGGATAAATATCAATCACATCTCCACGCACCCGGTAAGTCGCGCGGCGCAGCTCCACATCGTTACGTAAATATTGCAGCTCGGCCAAGCGTCGAATCAAAGTGCGCTGATTAACCATATCGCCACGTACCAGATGCAAGACCATTTCAAAGTAGGATTCTGGTTCACCTAACCCATAAATAGCAGAGACAGTAGCGACAACAATCGTATCGCGTCGCTCAATTAATGCCTTGGTTGCAGACAAACGCATTTGTTCGATATGTTCGTTCAGTGAGGCATCTTTTTCAATAAACGTATCGGAAGCGGGTACATAGGCTTCTGGTTGATAATAATCGTAATAGGAAACAAAATATTCAACAGAGTTTTCTGGGAAAAACTCCTTCATTTCACCGTACAATTGAGCGGCCAGGGTTTTATTGTGCGCCATGATCATTGTCGTGCGCTGCACCTCTTGGATGACATTGGCTATGGTATAGGTTTTGCCGGAACCAGTTACGCCAAGCAGTGTTTGATGTAATTCGCCATCATTCAATCCATCAACCAGCCGTTCAATCGCCTGAGGCTGATCGCCAGCTGGAGAAAATTCAGATTGCAGTTGAAATGCCTTACCTTGCACCGGTGGTGCAATTTCTGCGTCGCCTGGAGTATTATGTGCACTGTATGATCGGTTTAATGTTCGTCCCATATCCTTTTTGTCCTCACGCAAAGAGAGTGATGAAGTAAGCGACTGATTCCTACAAGCATTTTCCGTGATGTCAGCGAGCAATGCAATGTAACCCTTTAAGGAGCGAGAATTCAATAATGTTCGAATCTTGACTTGTCTTTTTATCCGTCTTCCGCGTTGTAGAAACAGTTGCCTAGCTAGGCTATGCGCCTGTTTCTACGCCTTGAATACGAACAATAATCCTGCCTCAAGATTCGGATATTATTGAATTCTCGCTCACAACTATTACCATTTTCAGGAATACAGATACTTATGACCATCCAACTCGCGGAACGTCTTTCCGCTGTGAAACCTTCGCCAACATTGGCGATTACTGCGCGCGCTGCCGCCATGCGTGCCGAAGGAAAAGATATTATTGGCCTTGGCGCTGGTGAGCCAGACTTTGATACACCAAATCATATTAAACAAGCAGCCATCGAGGCAATTAATAACGGCTTCACCAAGTACACTCAGGTTGATGGCATCCCCAGCCTGAAATCAGCAATTATTGACAAATTCAATAATGATAATGGGTTGTCTTATCAAGACGATCAAATTCTGGTGTCAGTTGGTGGAAAACAAAGTTTTTACAATTTGGCTCAGGCGCTGTTAAATCCAGGCGATGAAGTCATTATTCCTGCTCCGTACTGGGTTTCTTATCCTGATATTGTGTTATTAGCTGGCGCCAAGCCGGTGGTTCTTGAAACCGATGAGTCAACTCAATTAAAGATCACTCCCTTACAGTTACGCGAAGCACTGAATGATAAAACCCGTTTGTTCGTGATCAACAGTCCATCCAACCCAAGCGGGATGGCCTACAACCTGGACGAATTAAAAGCAATCGCAGAAGTGTTGCTGGATTTTCCTAATGTAGTGATCGCCACTGATGATATGTACGAACATATTCTTTGGGAGAGCAAATTCTGCAACATTTTAAATGCTTGTCCTGATTTATACGACAGAACAATGACATTAAATGGAGTTTCCAAAGCCTATTCCATGACAGGTTGGCGCATCGGCTATGCTGGTGGCCCAAAAC
>JAZGEP010000184.1:0-6277 GCA_036478815.1 Methylococcales bacterium | reverse complement strand
GTTATTGGTTAACTGCATGGTTGCAGACAAGATTCGACCCGAGGCATCCCAGACTTTCAGTTTGTCGTAAGTAATTTTGGTGCCTGTCGCATCGGTAAATTGAATGCTGTTTTCGGATTGCCTGGCTCGCAACTCGCTATCCAATGTCAATTGCAGTGTTAGTGGTACACCATTGCTGGCGCTTGCAGGTCGCTTTGCGATGCTAAACCATTGCTCTAGACGGGTTGGTGAGTTAATCCACCATTCTTTGATATTGTCATTCCACTTGTAAGTGACCGTGGAATCCTTAGCACTGAGCTGTTGTGGTTGATTCAGCTGTTGCAGCGTTTGATAACCGATTGCCTTGAGCGTCATACTCAGCTGGTAGCTTGGCGTTTGTTGATTACGTGGGCTTAGCGTGGTGGTGCCATTACTGCTATAACGAATCTGCCAACCTTGGGCTGGGTTGGAGGAATTGTAGCCACCTGTTGTATCTGGATGTGCACGGTACTTTCCAGCGTTGATCTGTTGTTGAATGCTGTTCCACTCGGAATCAGAGATGCCATCAGGGGTTTGACCTGGTTGAATTAACTCTCCATTTTTAATGGACTGGTTTGTCAAGTTCTCAGGCGTTTTAGCCTGAACCATTGCTGTCACACTTAACAAACAGACGAGTACATTGAGTAATGTCAATTGCGTTATTTTAGTTATTATTTGCATCAGTGGCTTGTTATGAATAGTGACCTGTAAAAAGACCCAAGAGTCAAGTAATTATTACCGACACTTTTTTGAAACTGTATCACAAATTTGTTCGTATTGTTATTGACGCAGTCAAAAAGCGCCAATATTTTTCTTTATACACAGGAGATGACAATGAACAAATTCAATCTGAAACAATTAACTTTAGCTGGAAATCAGAGTGCACTGTTATCAGTCACGATGAGTCGAATACTCATTGCTGCTGCATTTATATTTTCATATGGAGAAATCCACGCTCAAACAATATTCCAACCAATTTCTCCAACAATCTATATTTCAAAGTTTAGTTGTGGATTTCAAGGTCGATTATCACTGAATTCACCAACGGCTTTGGAGCCTGGGCGATATCAAACCAGTTTTGCGATGTTTAACCCGAATAGAAATCCTTTAGGCAATGTCTCGGTTTTTGCGTCGATTTCTGGGCAACCTGCAGTGCCAGTCAAGTCCTTGTCCTTGCCGGCGTTTGGGTCTGGGTTGGTCAATTGTGCCGATATTTTCAGCGCATTCGGAGTGAATGGCACACCGAATGCCGTTGTTGGTTTTATTTATGTGAGACGTTCGCAATCCGATTTGGATGTTCAAACTACGTATAGCCGATCTGTTCCTGAAGGGGCATCGATTGATGTGGAGCGCGTAGAACCTCGTAAGATGGACTTTTCACGTAGCCAATCAGTTCCTGGAGGGGCATCGATTGATGTGGAGCGTGCAGAACCTCCTAAGATGGACTTTCCACGACAGATTTTATTACGGGAAAATCAGTAGTCAAAGTTCAAGCTATCATATTTCATGGAGTTAGAATTGATATCTTTGTAGGAGCGACTTTAGCCGCTCCTACAAAGTAAGGAAAAGTTGGTGCTAGGTCTTTGCAATCAAGTATTTCAGAGACAAAACCATTATGGAGGTACAGCGTTATATTAACCGGCAACTGAGTCTTGCAATCTGGTCAGCCACGGTTTTTTAGCCAGGGGATCAACATGAAATGCTAATGACTCGGGTGAATGTAGTAGTCCTTCTTCACCAGAAGCATGGTGATTTAATTGTCTTTTTTCTACGAAGTCCACCATTCGGCGGGCATTATAAATGGCTAAAATCCGTTGCCCATTTTCACTGCTATAGATCTGATAAGCGACGTTATTTTCATTAAAGGCAGGATTTCTTTCTAACCAGGCATTGATTGTGTCTTTATTGTTTTTTGATAGTGTTTTCAAGACGGAGTCATCCTGCTCTCTGATCAATGATTGTAGATGTTCCATCAGTGTTCCTGATAATTGATGTTGTTGAACTGCTTCCACTGCCAACTCTGTTAGATCAAAACTTTCAGCGACCAGATAATGTTTATCTTTTTCACTATCATTGGCAAATAATGAGATTTTTTCCAGCGAGTGGTGTTCTAATGCATTTAGAAATGATCCGGGTGCGCGGATGTGTTTGTCTACTGTCACCACCCAGGGTAAGGCTCGCCCACTTTGCTCGTAGCGTGTTTTAACACTTTGGATGACTGCTGATCTTGGTAATTCGTCTTCGCGCCCTTCCGGTTTTACAAGAAATGCATCAACTGCTGTTATTTGAGTGTGGAATCCAGCGGCTTTGAAGCGATCAACGATGCCGACATAACGTGGGTTGTAAGGGATGCCGGTGCCATCATAGAGAATATTAATGCCAGTTTTTCTGGCGTGGCGAGCCACCATTTTTCGTAGTCTTTTGGCAAAGGGTTCTACATAGATATAGTCGTCACTGTGGTGATTGGCGGCAGTCAAAACAGTATAAAGATCACTTTTTTTACGAAATTCATCAAGTGATGCGATGACAAAGTTATCGCCACATTGTGCTGTCGCTAACTCCTCGACAGCAGTTTTGCCTGAACCTGCACCACCCATTGACATGAATAGCATGGGATGTTCGTCAGGAGTTTTTTCATCGAACAACACCTGTTTTGCTTTCTCAAGTTTTGCGATAATTATTTGCAGTCTTTGATAAGCGATTTCAATACTGCGTCGTAGTTTTTCATCGTTACCTGCTGCGATAATTAATTTGCGCTTAAGTGTTTTATTGTCAGCCAGATCAAAGATGTCTGCGTGTTCACCAGCGTATGCTTTGATCAGCTCAGTGATTTCTGTATGACTGGGTGAACGTAAACCGGTTAACATATTCACATCCAGGCAGAACAGAGGTGCCTCACCATTTGCGCCAATGTCTATCCCATCAATCTCGGTTTTTCCAGGTGCACGTAATACTTCTGTATTTGGTAAATAACCAATTGTATTTTCTGAGGCACTGAGTGGATAATCGGCAAAATTTTTGCCGGCCATAAACAATGTATCCTCAATCAGCTTCAGTGGCATTAAGCCGCCGTTGACCGTGACCAGGCATTCAACACCTAGTTCAGTTGTATGTGATAAAAAGGGGATGCCGTGGATAAACTTTTTATTCTCAGGCCATCTCCCGTAACTGTTCGGTTTGTTTTGCAGGCTTTTATTACGACTTGGGTCACGTGTATGGCGAAACACAGCTGCGATATCCTCATGTTTGCTGTTGATGTCGTGCAAGACCGCTGCGTCATTTTCTGCTAATCGTCTGAAATCAATCCCTTGCTCATAAACGCCCTTGAATGCTGGCAGGTTCCCCAATGCTGTCATAAAAAAATCGAGGGTGATTCGATTACCATACGCAAATGGTCTGACACTACGCATTTTTTGGTAGAAATCAGCCAACCGCATTGAAATATTTGTTGTTTTGATGACAAAGCCGTTATTGTCAAATATCGCGGTATCTTTGTTTAAATCGCCATCGAACACCAGACTCTCGATGGTTTCACGAAATTGTTTTCGTTTACCCGCATCGGTGATTGCTCCCGGACGATGCGGTGCTGTTGCCTGCTCCTTCCAATCATGAAACATTTCTCGGTGGATACGTGAAAACAATTCGGTCAAATAAGTGACGCGCTTGCCTTGATCATGTGAAACAGTGGCTTCTGCTTCCTGTTTGAGGGTGGCTAATAATTTTGTGCCTTGAAAAATTGCCAATGCAATGCGCAATTTTTTTAGTTGTTCATAGCCTGCAATTTGAATGGTTTTGTTATTATTCATTATTTGTGACTACTCAGCTTGATCCGTAATTGTTCAGATTGCCCTCTATTTTGTCCAATAGCAAGGCGAAAGCGCGTAGTTTATAGATATCAATGAGCACTTTCAACTCAACTATTGGACAAAATAGAGGGTAAGCTGAGTAGCTATTGATAAAGTAGAAATATTTGAGCTGAGTAATTACACAGGAATGGGGGTATGACTTGTGCATTTCCATTCCATAATTTGTTCGTTTAGGCGCGAGGATTTAATAACTTCCGGAAGTTAGACGTAGAATCTTGGTTTCACAGGAGTGCTAATAAAACAGACGGATAGCAGGGCTATTTAACTATTTTATGAGTGCTTCTGTGGAGCTAAAAGGCAAGCCAAAATATACCTAAGTTCTACTCTGTCACATTTGAAGCGGAGGATTACACAAATTATTTTGTAGGGTACGTTTTACGCACCAATCGGAGTTGGTTTGCCCGTTTGCTATCGCAATGGTGCGTACAACACATCCTACATTAATAATCTGACAAAGTAGAATTAGGGTTCTAGTTCTAGATAAGTTATCTTCTGTTGTTCACTGAGTAATGCCAGACGCTCAAGGAAAATCGGTAACTCTGACTCACTCTGTTTAGTGATTCCTTCAATCAGTGCAGTTCCCCTAACACCAAATAAGTAACGTATGATCATTATTCCGTCAGACAGCGCATCAACAGTTCCATTTTGGTCTATATCCATTGCTGCTGTGCATGCGTCTGACTGGATGTAATTGAGAATTTCCTCGCTGGTAATGCGTTTGCCATTATTAGAAACTGTATTATTAATCAAGGCATTCCCTTCTATACCAAGCAATGCACGGAGGATTAACAAACCATCAGTTAGCGCATCGATTGTTCCGTTGTCATCGATATCTAGATGACAACGATTCTCGAGCACAGATGCGTTTATTTGAAATAAAATAGAATGATTGCTGTTGTTTTGTAAATTGATTTCAATTGTTTGATTGTCTTGTTTTTTGAGTTGACAGCTTTGAAAACTGCCTTGTTTAGCGGATTGGCAAGTCGCAGTGTCTGAATTTACAGTCAATATAGTTTGTGAGCCAATAGAATCGGTTGCATTTGAGCTAATGAGAATGTTTTCAGCGCTGGGGGGGGAGACAGTCATGCGGTAGGTTTTTTGTGCAAAAGCGTCAAGATTGTCTGATGCAGAGTATACCGTATTTAGTTTGAGTGTAATTGCTTGTGAGACAGTTAGGTGTTTTGAACGAGCCAGAACATCTTTGTGAATGGTTGCTATCGCTGTTGAAAAACCTGTGTCGATTTTGTCACAGTCATGCACTCCACCAGAGATGATGCCAAATAAAGTATCGCCAGTGCCAGAAAGGAGTGTGCCGCCTGAGTCGCCATTACAGCTATTTGCGAATGGTGCGTCTGGCGAGTGATTCCAGCACAGAAAATCACTGCTTTCGAGGTCTATGGTATTACAATCGCTTAATAAAGCAGAACCGCTACGTAAAAGCCCTGAACTTGAGCGTGCCTGTTGAGCAGTTGTTCCAAAGCCGACAAGTTGTGCCGCGCTATCTTTGGTTGGCTGGGATGTAGCAAGTTGTAATGGGCTGATTGCAGGAACAGTCTCCGTAAGGTTGATGACCGCATAATCAGATTTTGGAAATTCATATTGCTGTGGCAGACTGATGGATTTAATTTGGAAAAAGCCTGCATGTTGAAAATACAGCATAAATTGTTCGGGTTGAGGCGCATTGATGAAGCCCATTTGACAGTCATCACCGAAGGTTTCACAGACACAGTGAGCAGCAGTAAGTACTGTTGAATGATCAATCAAGCTGGCCGAACAAATTCCGTACCATTGCTGATTGGTGGTATCAAACAAAAGTAAATTGCCAACAGCGGGTTGTTTGCTGGTTAGTGTGCCTTTAACAATGCGTTGCTGGAATTGTTGTGAATCTGGTGATAAATAGGTGTTTGCCGAAGCAAGCACCGGAATAAGCAAAATAAGCAGAGCAATCTGAAAGTGTTGCATTTATTCCTCACTCAATAGTAACGACTCAGCTTACCCTCTATTTTGTCCAATCGCTGCGTTGAAAGTGCTATTTACACCTGTAAACTCCGCGCTTTCGCCTTGCTCTTGTACATGAGAGGGCAATCTGAGCAATTACAGATTATGCTGAGTGGTTACACTCAATAAACCAAGTCGAGTGAAAGTATCACATTAATCCAGCAAGGTAAACCTCAACGGTTGAAGGGTCGCAGCGAGTACAGTTATTGCTTACAGCATTGAGTGTCAGTGAAGTTCCTCGTAGACCGAATAGATAACGGATAATTAACAAACCATCTGTCAGTGCATCAGTGTTGCCATCGCCATCAATGTCTAGTTGAGTTTGCAAACTGTCCAGACGATCTTTGATCGAGTCTGCATCACAAAATGTGCAATCAGTTTGAACAGTGTTATTG